>CAZWKO010000262.1:0-4446 GCA_964634925.1 uncultured Vicinamibacteraceae bacterium | reverse complement strand
GATATCTACACCGCCAAATCGATCAACTAGCGTCGAAAGCATATGCTCGGCATCCCCAATTTTCTGTATATCACTGCGCAACACGTCAGAGAGACCACCATCCGCTTGGTTGCTCACCTGCCTCAATTGCGTCGCCGCTTCTTCCAGTGATTTCTCGGAACGACCAGAGATCATCACGTTGCAGTTTTGACGAAGCAACTCCTCAGCAACAGCCAATCCGATACCGCGCGATCCGCCAGTCACCAGTGCCACCTTATTTTTTAACTGAAATGTCAACATCACCTACTAGAATACCGCGAGTCGTTTCTGCGTGGATGACACAATAGTCCACATTAACACTAGATAATAAATAGCATCGAATCATGTCAGTAATCGCTATTGTCGGAGCCGGGCACCTAGGAGGGTCGCTGGCCCACACGCTTGCATCAAAAGATCTCTGCACGACTATCAAACTGATTGATCCTTCACACGACATCGCAACGGCAAAAGCACTTGACATCACACAAGCAGGACCTATTGAGTCTTTTCGTACACAGGTAACAGCTCACGAAAATCTGACCGCGACAAAGTCCGCGAACTTTGTAATTTTGACGGGATCGGCTTCAAATCCAACAGCCGAATGGGATGACATATTAGGATTAGAACAACTCCGCCAGATTAATAAGATAAACCGTCACGCCATCATAATTTGTGCCGGATCACAACATACAAGATTAATTGAACTTGGCGTCGCTGAAGCAATGATTAATTCTTATCGCCTTATAGGTTCTGCGCCAGAGGCGTATCGTGCTGCCGTCCGAGCTTTCGTCGCACTCGAGGTCGGCTGCCCAGCCTCAGCTGTATCACTCACACTGTTTGGTTGTGGTCCTGATCGATTCGTCGTTGTATGGAGCCAAACAACTATCGATGGTACTTTGCTTGAAGATCGAATCTCAGCATCGCATATGGCCAGACTCCGCGATCAAGTTTCTGCTCTCTGGCCACCCGGCCCATATGCGTTAGCTGAAGCAGCTGCTCACACCGTCCGATGCGTTACGACAGTTAGCAAGAAAATGCCTTGTTGTTTTGTAATTCCAGAGACGTTCTCTAATAGCCAAGCACCTGTGTTCGTGTCACCGGTCGAATTCGACTCGTTAGGTGTCGCAAAGCTCGCCAAACCCAATCTAAGCACACGCGAACGCAACCTACTAGAAACCGCAATGAGCGACTAGCAATAACATCCGGGTCAATATTCGCAGTCACCAACTAGGTGATGAAACTGACTCAATGCAAACATCAGAGTCAGCTCGACCGCACCACTCCAAAAGCGAACACGTCCGCGAAATGACGAACCAGCGCATTCGTCACCCGATCCACACTGACATCTTCATCTGTCAATTGAGCAAGGGCAGTCACACCTTTACCTGTAATTCCGCAAGGTCTGATCAACGAAAAATCATTAAGATCGGTCGTAATATTTAGGGCGAAACCATGACTCGTAACCCAGCGAGAAATCCGAACTCCGACTGCTGCAAGTTTTTTTTCGCCTACCCACACCCCCGTAAGTCCAGGTATTCGAGTCGCGGTCACACCATATTCTTTCACTGTTCTAATCATGACCTCTTCAAGATCTCTGACATAACGATGCAAATCACATCGGTCTGGTTGCAGCGATAAGATTGGGTATCCAATAAGTTGTCCGGGGCCATGATAAGTAACATCTCCGCCACGACGAGTCTGATGAACTTTTATATCCTTTCTCATTAGAGTTTTTTGGGACGCCAGTACGTTACCAGAATCCGCTGAGACACCGAGAGTGATAACCCTCGGATGTTGAAGCATAAGCAGAAGATCCGGCACAAGAGCCTGTTGTCGCTCACCAACAAGTCTCTGTTGAAGCCTTTCTGCTTCTCTAAAAGGCAAGACACCTAATCGTCGAACCTCGAGTAGACGAGAAGGCATAGGGACAATAATAAATTACAGCGATTTTTCGTCGAACTGCTCCAAGTTCGACTTCAACTTAGCCATAAATCGGTCTGCGATAGCGCCGTCGATCAACCGGTGATCAAATCCGAGTGTCAGATAACTTCGAACCCGCGCTTCGATAGTCCCTTCTTCGTTAACAACAACCGGTCGCTTCTCTATTGCACCGACACACAAAATAGCCACCTGTGGCTGATGAATAATTGGCAAGCCAAAAATTGATCCAAATACGCCAGGATTGGTAATAGTGAAAGTTCCGTTTTGGACGTCATCTGGCGCGAGTCGTTTTTCACGTGCAAGCGTGGCAAGATCTTCAATACTTCGAGTCAATTCAAGAATGTTCTTACTTGACGCATCTTTAACGACTGGCACGATAAGTCCACCGCTGTCATCCCCTACTGCACCTTCTTCCATCGCGACAGCAATTCCAAGATTAACACTCGGAGGGTAAATGATTTCAGTTCCATTATTTGCCAGCTTCGCATTAATAATCGGCACCTCTTCGATCGCTAAGACCGCTGAACGCGCAATAAATGAAAGATATGTAAGTTTCACACCTTCCTTGGCGTAGTTGTCCCGATACTTATGACGAAATACATCAATCGCAGTGAAATCAACATCGAAAACCGTATGGACATGAGCCGACGTTCGACGACTGAGCATCATGTGCTCCGCAATACTCTGTCGCATCCGCGACAATGGCTCTGCTCGTGAGCCCGGAAGATGACTGTCTGTCACCAATTGTGCGCGAGTCTCCGCATGGCCAAGAACATCGGTTTTTGTTACGCGACCGCCACGACCTGTCCCAGTCACAGCACTTAAGTCAACACCGTGTTCTTCAGCAAGCTTGCGAACAAGCGGAGAAATTACGCCTGTTCTAGGCTCGCTAGAAGATACTTGCCCCGTTGGCTCTACAGATGTGGTTGCTAAGGAGGCAATCGGCTCAGAAGTCCCGGCCACTGTTGCGTGCTGTTCACCTTCTGTCGAGATCACCGCAACAATGCTGTCTACTTCGACGGTCTCACCAACCCCTACTCTGACCTCCGTAACGACACCCTGAACCGGCGACGGTATCTCAGCATCGACCTTGTCGGTAGACACCTCAAAAAGCGGTTCATCGCGGTCCACACGGTCGCCAACGATCTTGTTCCATCGAACAATCTTTCCTTCAACGATTGATTCGCCAAGTTGTGGCATTGTGACGTTTGTCGGCATACCTATAACAGTATATACGTCAACGTGTTACGGGGTTTCGTCACAGCTCAAACCCTTCTAGTCACGGACCAGACAAGGGGCCTCAAAATCATTAGCTAAACCAAAGTAAATAGACCGAACCATCAGGAATACCCGCGGTAGGGATACAACAAAAAATTATTAGTGGATGTTAAAAAGAACGGCCGTTTCCAGTCAATTACACTGAAAACGGCCGCGACGAACACAAAACGAGCTAAAAACTTCCGTAGAAGCTACAGCCTAAAACAATACGTTTTTACACATACAGAAACTTTAATTAACCGGGAAGAACGGCATCTTTCAATTGCTTGGCGATTCTAGCTTTAACCACAGTTTTCGCCGGAATTTGGATTGATTCTCCGGTCGCTGGATTACGACCCATTCTTGCTTTTCGGTCCTGCCTGACTAACTTCACCATCCCAGGCAACACAAACTCGCCACTACGCTTTAACTCGCTCTCAGAGAGTTGCTGAAGTTCATCGAAGAACTCCCGAGCTTGTGCCCGCTTAATATCGAACTTCTCCGCAAAGTGTGAGAAGAGTTCGGTCTTGCCCATTCTACGCTCGGCCATCGGCGTCTCCCTAGCTGTTGCGCGCTAGTTGTAACTGCTAAGACAACCGTGCACGCAACCGGTGACTCAGCCTGAAAACCCAATAAAATCGGGGGTATCCTAGCGTGTGGGTGCACGCCTGTCAATTATTACCGTGATAAACCCAAAGACTGAACCGTACAGGGAGTCACTGATAAAATCAGTAGCATGGAGTCTTCCGCACTTGAAACATTTCCGAATCCTAAGCCAGACCGTGAGTACGAAATTTCCATCTCTTGCCCTGAGTTTACATCCGTCTGTCCTAAAACAGGGATGCCTGACTTTGGAGAAATTCGGATTAAATATGTCCCGAACAAGCTGTGTATCGAACTAAAGGCGCTGAAGTACTACCTGGTAGGATTTCGCGACCAAGGCATTTATTATGAAAATGTTACTAACAAAATCCTTGATGATCTTGTTAGTGCGTGTGCACCACGGCGTATGACGGTAACTGGCGCTTTCTCAGCGCGAGGTGGCATCACAACGAACGTTACAGCAACCTATGAACAATCTTGAGAACGCATATATGCTGCCGGTCGAGCCTGAACTCGATCTGCATACCTTTAAACCACGTGATATCAAATCTGTTCTTTCCGAGTACCTACTTGTTGCAACTGCAGCAGGGTTTCTAGAAGTGCGCATTATTCATGGTCGGGGTACTG
>CAZWKO010000261.1:0-4446 GCA_964634925.1 uncultured Vicinamibacteraceae bacterium | reverse complement strand
GAAGTCGCATTGTCGGTTTGAATCCAGCGAGTCCTGGTGCGACGAGTTTTGGACCACCGCTAAATCCAGCAAAAAAGTGTGGCTCGACAAACCCTGTTGTGATGCGTATGTCTGCGTCGACCCAGTGACGATTCAGCCAGACAGGTACGTTCGGTTCGACTTCGCCAAGGTGTACGAGGCTGGATTCATCGAAGGCGTTGTGATTAACAATGTGGCAGTTGTCGACGATTGATTCACCGAGCATTTCAACTAATTCGTCATGTGTGCATTCACGGTGCGTTCCTGCTGCAATCAAAATTTTGATTTGTGTTGTAGGCACGTGTGACAACTCTTCAAGTAGAACTGGTAGGAGTGTCGAACTTGGCATGGGCCGTGTGATGTCGCAGACCGAAATCGCGACTGTGTGCTCGGTTGAGACAAGAGTGCGGAGTGGTTGTGTGCCGATCGGTTGTCTGAGTGCATGACGGATCGCAGTGGCTTCGTCAGGCAACCCTTCAATGTAGGAGGGTTCAATAACGGTGGTTCGCTCGCTAGGCACATTTACAGCGAGGCGTCCTCGTCCGTATGCGAGTGAAACATTCACACGGAGATCATACCGTGTCGGTTGTGAGGGTGATGCTCAAGGCGTCCGTCGCCTGAGAAGCGCGGGAATCGATTTGTTCGTCGGTCAGGGTGCTTAAGGGATGTTCGATGACTACCGGGCTGAGCCATGAGGCTCCGAAGGCTTCGCACTGAACGTCTGCCTCATGCTGGAAGGCGTCAGTGATGATGACGGCTGCAGGGATTCCACGGTGTTCCAGTTCAATCGCGTCGTGCAAACTGCACGACGTGCACGACCCTCAATCGCCAATCGCTGTGATGACCACGTCAACCTCTTTGGCGATTTGGTCAAAGAGGGCGCTGTCTGCTGGACTGGAGAAACTCGTTTTCGAGTAGTGTTGCACGCTACTAAACGAGTGAACTACTTCAAGGTGAGTGACCACGCGACGTAAAAGCTGTGAGGCGTTCCATTTCGAGTTGGTGAGGATACCAAGCCGGATGCCCTCC
Organism: uncultured Vicinamibacteraceae bacterium; assembly: GCA_964634925.1. Lineage (GTDB taxonomy): Bacteria > Acidobacteriota > Vicinamibacteria > Vicinamibacterales > UBA8438 > DTWD01. Next base: position 3,399 of record CAZWKO010000261.1, on the reverse strand, counting down.
AACGACGATGGGCGTGGCGCAGGTGTAACCGGCGCACTCGTAATCTGGCCGCGTGGGTCATAAACAACCTGGCCTGAAGGTAAGACTGTTGTCGTCATAGTTCACAGGTGCCGTCGATGCAGGTGTCACGAGCGAGTGACCGGCCATCGAGCGCGCGGAGTACAGGTGCACTCATGTGCCCCCATCCAGGTAGAAACGCAGAAAATCGTCCGGCTTCGCCGCCGGCAACAAAGAGATGGATATCATCCGGTGATGGCACAATTGGAATCCGTGCACCTTTTTCGCGCTTGTACCACTTAGGCAGGTTTCGATTGTAGATCTGACCGTACCGCCCGCCAAAACTGATGTCATCATAGGTATTTGTAGTATTCGACCACAGATACTGTCTCACATCTTGTCGTGACCAGTCCTTCGTCGCAATGGTTGATGCGTGTTCTGGCCCAAGAACAACGGCGCACGCTCCGCTGCTTACCGCATTGTTGTGTGCAATGGTACTCATAGCGGAGACGAGACTGTCGAGGACACCCTCCGGATCATTTGCGACGTGGTTGGTAACACTGTGTGGTCCTTCCGCTGCAAGGCAGAAGACGGTGTTGTCTTCTGCAGTGTACCCCTGCTCGACGTGGTACGGTGCCCATGGACTCGCCTCTTCATTTTCGCCAATACAGAATGTGTATTTCCCGGGGTGTCCCAGGGTGCTTTTATCGAGATCGCCTGGCCACGCTCCGCCGACGTTAAGCAAGACAAGACGAATGGCTCGTCCGATCGTGGCATTTGCACGAACCCCAGACCCGAACACATTTGCTCCACTATTTAACTGAATGTCGTGTCGAATGGGACCATTGACAACGAGAAGCGGTGCGGCCATATGTGTTGTAGCCTGCACACCGTTTAGATTGAAATGCGGACTCGCAAGTGCGAGAACGGCTGCACGAACGACTTTGGCGTATGCAGGAAGGCAGCCCGCCAAGACAAGATTTACTGCCAGAACTTCACGTGTGAGTGAACCCCAGCGCGGAGGAATCCTGGCTTCGAGATGGTCTGGTTCTCCGCCGAGAGATTCAAGCATCGCAGCGACTGCCTCAGGGGTTGGAGGCACGACGGGGAGTCCATCGGTCCATCCTTTCTCAAAATACCACTCGATAAGGTCGACGTTGTCGTTGGGCGGTGTCGCAGTCATGGCGCTCTGTGTGGTTCAGGATGTCCTGCTTCGGATTTTGTCGATTGCTGGTTACTCTCGTTCAACTTTGTGTCTAATATCGGCAGCACGACGTCGCCTAGTCGGTGATCGCGTCTACGATTGCCTTGAATGCTTCCCGGGCTTTTTCTCTTATTTCTGTATCCGTTGCGTCTTGAATGGGGTGCGGTACATAGACGGCCTGCGTTGCCAGGGCTGGCAGCCCGAGTGCTGTGGACTGTCTTTCGGCAGCTGCCACGAATTCCGAGGAGGCGACCATGACCGTTGGAATGCCCCTTGTTTCATAATCGGCCAGGTCGTGCACACTGCACGACGTGCAGGACCCTCAATCAGCTAATGCTTGGATGACCGCGGTGCATCTTTCTGCGACCTCATTTCGGAGATCATCAGGCGATGGTTTTGTGAACGTTGGTTTTCTTAAACGGACGATTGTGACTGCTGGATTCTTGGTCGTGAACAGATTTTCCAGTTCATCACAAAAAACATCTCCTCGGGGTTTAGAGATGTCGACGATACCGATCGTTCCGTTGAGATCCGGCGGGCGAGGTGCCAGTTGTCGTCCCAGCGGCTCCTGTTCGTCAGTCGGATCAAGGAAGACCAAAGCATTATCCATAGTGGGCTTGTTCTGGAACGTTGACACTGTACCACAGGCTATACTCCGGCAATGCCGTGTCGTTGTTTCGTCGCGCTGCTTGGGATGGCTCACGTGGTGCTGTTTGTGGCCTGTACGCAGCCGTCCACCTCGGAAAGTGAAGACGTGGGGACCGGTCGTTCGGAGGCGGAGCGGGTCGATGACGTGCTTGCCCGTGCCGTCCGTCGTCAAGAAGTACTCGGTGTGGTCGCGATGGCGGTCGACCGCGATGGTGTGTTCTATCGTGGGGCGCGTGGCACGGCTGACGATATTCTTGATATACCGATGAGGACTGACGCAATCTTTCGTATTGCGTCGATGACAAAGCCTGTCACGTCTGTTGCGGCGATGCAGCTTGTGGAGCGTGGCCTCATCGATCTTGATGTGGTGGTGGCTGACTACCTTCCTGAATTAGACCAGGCATTGGTCGTTGACGAATTTGATACGGAAAATGGTGCGTATACGCTTCGTCCACCTCAAACCCCGATAACGCTTCGTCACCTCCTGACGCACACGGCCGGGTTTGGGTATTGGTTTACGAGTGCCACCGCCAGAGACTTTGAGCCGTCTACGGAGCATCAAGGGGTGATTGAACCGCTGTTGTTCGAGCCTGGAACCGACTGGCTGTATGGGACGAGTACGGATTGGGTTGGTCGTCTTGTCGAGAAGATCTCAGGTCAAGGTCTTGAAGACTATTTCCGTGAACATATTTTTGATCCCTTACAAATGATTGATACGTCTTTCAATGTCCAGGACGGCTCGTGGTTGAGGACGGTGACCGTGTCGCGCCGGCAATCGAGTGGGGCCTTGGTACAACAGGTCAGAGATAACCCAGTGTCACGCACAGAATTTAGTGGTGGCGGTGGTCTTTGGTCGACCGCGAGTGACTATTCACGGTTCATGCGAATGTGGCTGAATGATGGAGCACTGGAAGGAGTCCAGATACTATCTCCCGAAACAGTTGTGATGATGGGAGAGAATCAAATTGGCTCCCTTAACGCGGGTGAGTGGATATCAACAGCTCCAGAAAGTTCGAACGACTTTCATCCACTCGCGCTAGGGCAAGGGCGATGGGGACTCGGATTTCTTGTTAATCGTGATGACCAACCTGGTCGACGTGCGGCGGGGAGTCTGGCGTGGGCCGGTCTTTACAATACGTATTTCTGGATCGATCCGACACACGATGTTGCTGGTGTGCTTTTGACGCAAATATTACCGTTTTCGGATCCGCAGGTACTAGCCGTATTTGCTGAGTTCGAACAAGCAGTCTACGTGCTGGCGGCTGAAAAATAAGTACACTCGCATTGAACCGTGCTTGCAGTTATTCCGCTACCGCCGAGTAAGTCTGAGCAATGAAGAAAATAAATTTCAAAGAAAAGTTTTCACTATTTACAGATCATTGGTCTCCAAAAGTCATTGCAGAAATGAAAGATTACCAATTTAAATTGGTAAAAATTAAAGATGAGTTTGTGTGGCATCAGCATTCTGATACTGATGAGGTGTTTATTGTTTTAGAAGGGAATATGTCTATTGAATTTGAAGACAAGATCGTTGAGTTAAGTGAAGGAGA
>CAZWKO010000260.1:0-4491 GCA_964634925.1 uncultured Vicinamibacteraceae bacterium | reverse complement strand
ATCGTAAAAAACGATGGGCCCGCGAAAATAGCCACATCAAACTTGTCACTAAACGGTAAGAACCAGCTAACTTGAACGTGGTAAGCAAGATTACTTTGCGACAGGCTGTTATGTTGATACGTAACATTTCGCGACCGGCTAAAGAACAACGGATGCGGCACTGTTCCGGTCGCACTTAATGAACTCGATGTCGTTACTGATGAAATTGAGAGACCGGCAGTCACATTGCTCCAGACGCGAGCACCGAACCCAACGTCAAAGTTCGAGCCCCCAACGGACAGACCGTTTTTCAACTCGTACTTGGCCTCTTCACCATAAAGCGTGTCAGTGAGGGTCTCTGTAAACGCCGTGTCCGTGGTTCCTTGAAACGCACCATTTACATTGATATAGGCGCGGTCAGCAAGCGTCCTCCACTGTGATTGCGCGGTCGCGTCGCCTACCCCACTGATCAAAAGACCCACAAGCAGAAACATGACCGTTGTTGTGCCTTTCCCTAAACGGTTTGTCATCAATACTCTCTATTCCCCCGCACGCGAACCGCACATGCCAGTCAATTTTCTATACAGCGTAAACAAACGCCGAATCTTACCACACCGATATAGCGTTTCTGTTTTTCGCTCTGCCCATGTTTTCAGGTATCATCCTTCGCGTTTACGACCGTGTACACTCATTTAACGCGTATCGCAGTATATTCATAGGAAGTGCCCTATTTCACTGTGTTAACTATTTCTTCTTCCGGTTCTTATCTCTGAAGGATTGATTCTGTGATCTTTAGTTACCGTATCGCCGCTCTGGGGTTTTGTATCAGCAGTCTGATTCTTACAACTCTTGGCTGCAGTGATGACAACAGCGCCTCATCTCCCGTGTCGCCAAGCGCAGTCCCCCAACTAGCGGACACTTCCAACACGTCAGGCCTTGTCCAAGTACCTACTGTGGTCAACCTAGCTTCACTTGGGACGGACGCTGTCACGCTCAAAGCAACTGCACCAACTCCAACGGCACCGGCGAACGGCGCGACCGACATCCCATGCACAACCACGCAATGCGCAACAGACCGCGCCGCCAAAAAAGAGGCAGCCGCCGTTGCTCCAACGCTCACGGTAACCAATGCCACTGGCAGCTATGTAACTCATTCATTCAGCTACGCATTTGCCTTATACAAAGGCAGCACCCTCGTCGAAACCACACGCGTTGATGAGGGCTCTGGCTCCACTTCGTACCAAATCACCGAATTACTCGACGCGGCGACTACCTACTCATGGAAAGCTCGTGCCGTCCTAAACGATGGAACAACTGACAACTACGGTCCGTGGTCAACGACATTTACTTTCACAACCGCTGCAGCGCCAGTTCCGCCAGTTCCAGACGTAATCATCGGCACACCGACGCCAACGTGGCCAATCGCCGGGGAAAGTATTACGGACTTCACTCCGCATTTCACTGTCACAAATGGTACGAACACGGGAACAGCTGCCGACATTGGAACGGTTTACTATGAAATTCAGGTCGCGACATCAAGAACTCCATTGGTTGTCGTTGTGACCGCGTCAACGCAAGCACGTGATCGAGGAACAACTAACATCGCATTGCGACCAGCCGGTTCGGCTTACGAAACAGAATTAACCGCCTCGACAACGTATTACTGGCGTGCGCGGGGTCGTAATTATGGGTCGAAAACACACTTTTCTCCTGGAGGCACCGTCATAGAGGTTGACGCAAGCCCATGGTCAGAGTGGTATGTCTTTAAAACTGCTGATGCATCCGCTACCGGTGCGAATGCGCCATATAACTGCTGCCCCCCAGCAAACCGGCTTTCAGTCGTACAACAAGTCGCCGCTGACATCGGATACCCGGGGTCAGGCGTCGATGTGCGAACGCTCACCCAAAAAGTCGCCGAAAAGCTCTACGCAGAAGACAATCGGTGGGGACGCCGTATCAACGACACAGGTCCGCTGGGCAAAGATACCGTGGCATACAAAGCCGACGACGGCCGCCCATACAGCATTGACATTGTCTCTGGCGCCGAGAGTAGCGACCCGAAAGTTCATTGGGATCCCCATGGCTTCATCGGGGGGACTTGGGTCGCACCGTAAGTCCACTAAACGGAAATCCAGAACGCTAAAGGTGGACACCGTCCATCACCGGACCACAGACCTTATCGCGTCTGGACAGCAAGCATGTCTTCCAGCCACAATCGACGTTCTGGCTCAGTTATCTAATTTTGGATGGGCGCATTTCGCCAAGTTGCGACAGGGTGATGCTAAACGTCGAGTCATCACATCTAGACAACATAAAGTTACAGACTTGTGATTACTAGCTGGATTTATTCTTTTTGGTTTCGTGCCCTCTTAAGCGCAGCTGTCCTCACATATCTGCTCAGCACACTCAATGGACGTGAAGTCTGGAGCGCGGTGACTGCTGTTGAGCCTTGGTTCCTTCTTGCCGCTATCGCGGTTGATGCGACTACTCGAGCCACCATGATTAGCCGTTGGATCGTGCTAATCAGATCCCAAGGCAATACTATTTCGACCTGGAGTGCGAGCCGAATTTTCTTGGTCAGTTCATTTATTGGCACCGCACTTCCAACCGGTGGCGCTGACATCGCACGTGCCTACGCACTGTCTCAGCACACCGACAACGGCCGTGCGGCCGTCGCCTCGGTGGCGGTGGACCGACTCCTTGGGGTAACCGCACTCATGTTACTGGCCGTCGTTGGCCTGACTGTGACTGCCGATAATGCCGCGAATCCACTCAGAATCGTCACTACGATCATTAGTGCCCTGACCATCACCACCGCTGTCGCAGCATTTTTTGGTCACTCTCTAGCGATACGACTTCTCCCTGCACAAACTCGACAAAGCTCTTTCGGCCAATGGGTCATTGATACGGCGAAAAACATTGCTTTGTACCGAACGCGTTATCGCGTCCTTGGCATCGTGTTCATTCAATCACTTGTTGTACAAGGACTCAGGATTTTCGAAGTGTTTCTCTTGGGATCTGGACTCGGGCTTAATGTTGATCTGACCTACTATTTAACTTTCATGCCGATTGGATTACTGGCTTTCATGCTGCCCGTATCGATCGCAGGTATTGGGGTGCCGCAAGGAATTATGGTCTGGCTCCTTCAACCGCTGGGGATCTCAGGAGCAGAATCTTTTGCTCTAGCAACACTCCTCGTCATGCTTGGTGTGGTCTGCACTCTACCAGGATTGCTTCTTTATCTGCGCAACCGCAGCCGACCTGAATAACGTCCTGTATTTGAATGTCGGCTCCAAAACACCTGTTCTAAAAAGGCAAGAAACAGTGGTTTATACTCTCCCTGTTTTGGTCAACCGATTACTGAGCAAACAAAACTTCAAATATATCCTGCTAGCTTTGCTCAATACCAGCGTTGTTATTCTGCCCGCAGAAACCGTAGGACAGCCTTACTTATTGAAAGCAAATGCGCCGGTACCGTTGACACCAATCCATGGAACACAACTTGAAGAACTGCCGACCTCAGTAACCATGACCGCCTCGAATGCGCGTGGCACCTACGCGGCAGCCACATTCAATTATCGTTTTGAGGTATACGATGCAACTAACGGTCTTGCCTTGCTCGTATCGTCACTGGTGTCTTCAGGAACCGCCACGACAACGTTTTCCTATAGCGGACCGTTTGACTTTAGTCATGTCTATCAGTGGCGGGTACAGGCAGAACTTGACGGTGCGAATGGCCCCTGGACTGACCTGTCGACATTTGAAACACCAGCAAAGCCAACCCCGCCAACCGCAAACGCTTTGAGTTTTACTGATATCTCGATTGCCGCCGGCCTGTCAGGCCCGCCTTCGATTCCTCTGGGCGGTCACGGTGCCGCCTTTGCCGATGCTACGGGCGATGGCCGCCCTGACCTGTACATCACAAATCATTTTAACGATCCCGTTGCCGATCTGTTCTTTGTCAATCAAGGTAGCAGCTCGTTTCTGGAATCAGGAACATCGCGGGGTATTGCTGATTTCGATGCAGGTTCGCACGGCGCCGCCTTCGGTGACCTCGATAACGACGGTGACTTCGATCTTGTTAACGGAACGACAGGAACCGGAAGTAATGGCGTCGCAAATAATATCTATCGAAATGATAGTGGGGTCTTCACCGACGTCACTCCGGCGTCAATACGTGATCGCGAAGGCGGCACTCGTGGCATCGTCACCTTTGACATGGACCGTGATGGTGACTTAGATGTCTTCGCGGTGAACGGCTGGCTTGGCACAGGAGACCCCGCCAGTGAGCGAAACGAATTATTTCGGAACGATGGCAATTTCCAATTTACAGAAATCACAAGCGGCGCAGCGCATACCGCACCGGCAGGACAGGGCGTCACTGATACCGACTACGACGGCGACGACGATATCGATCTAATCGCAGGGAACCGGGATGGCGACATGGTCATCTTGAGAAACGACGGTAATGGAAACTTTTCCTTGGTTGACCCGGATACGATTGGCATTATC
>CAZWKO010000259.1:0-4502 GCA_964634925.1 uncultured Vicinamibacteraceae bacterium | reverse complement strand
GCAAAAAACTCTTCTTTCGAGACCGTCTCGGAATCCACATCAGCCAGAAGTGTTCGCTGGGCAATATATTCCTTGTTCACGATTCCTGCCTTGCTCTGCAGCAACCGCCACGCCTTTCGCCGCTCGACACAGAACAGCACCAGTTGACGCGAGAGCGCAACCAGCTGTGGCTTGCCATCTGGACCTGGCACCTTCGCAAACACTCCAAAGTCAGGAACAAAAGCTCTGTGTTCAGGATTGAGGTGATAACGGTGAACGACATCCTGCTGCGTGATTCGAAGGAGCATATTTTCGAGCGAGATTAAATCTTTAATCTTACTTTCGTCTTTAATTCGTTTTAGATGATTCCGGAAACGGGCTTCGGTCGCACACCAATGCGCGACTGTGTAGCGGTACTTCTCACCTGTGCTCTTAAATTTAGTCGTGTACCAGTCCTTGTCAGAATGAGGATTCCCCTTAAGGTCGAGTGCCTCTTCATAGGTCTCACCTAACGTTGGATTAAAGACAAACTCAGGAGCTCCGCGTGAATCTCTCACACGTTGCGCCTGGTCAAGAGCCATGTCGTCAGCCACGCCGTGCTCTGGCTGACAGGTAGTAAAACACTGGAAAAAACCAGTTCCACGATATTCCAGGCCGTCGAGAATCGCTCTGAAAAATTTCGGCGCATTCGCAATAGAAATCTGGGATACGAACGGAGAACCGTGACCAGCGAGAAAGGTCTCAGCTACTGTCTTCTTCTCGACTCCCTTTCCTTGAGTGGCCGCACCAAAAGAGTTCATATCGCTGCCACCCAACATTGGCGTCGAATCGGAATTTTGCCCACCAGTATTCGAATAGACCTGAGTATCGAGCATTACGGCTTTTACATTAGGCCGATTCTGCACCATCACTTTCGATACGTTCTGGTAACCAATATCGCCCATACCACCGTCCCCACCCACGATCCATACCTTGGGCAACTCTTTGATCTCTTCATCAGTCATCAAGTTATCGCTAAAGTGCGTGTAATCGTAGTAGTCCTGCGCAGTCATCGACTCGCCAAGCTTATTAATCAGCGTGTCGGCAAGGCGTTCTGGAATAACCGAGCGCCGTGCGTGGTCAACCATGAAACTCTCACCAAAGAGCCATCCGATCGTCGCACCGTCTTGGAAAAGTGAATTCATCCACGGATAGGGATGCGGGTTGTTCGGTGGGGTCGAACCGTATACCGTGTTGCACCCGGTATGGGCCGCCATTGCCATGACACATTGGCCATTATCCAACCTGCCATCAAGGGCCTGTAAGTCTTTATGGTTAAACGACTCCTGCTCGAGCACGGTTGCCAGTGCGTCAACAATGTCCTCATCAGATATCGGTCCATGCTGCTCAAGTCGAACGTCGGTATCCTTTTCACTGTCCCCACCGAGTCCCATGATGGCATGGGCCACTGTGCGAACGAAAAGCTGATGCTGCTCCGGGTGCAACGCCGCCAACGCCGCCAACAAAACCACGCCACCCTGACGAAGTTCGCCCGCCTTCTGTGAAAAGCGATCTGCCTTGGCGTGATAAAGCGGCCGCATATACGCCTCGGTTATTGACGCGATCGCTCTCAATACACTCTTCTCGCCACATCCGGCGCAAGCTCCGTCACCCGAGACAAGAGCATCGTAGTTCCGACGAACCATTAAGTGGTTTCTCAATGTCGCGGTCTTGGAATCGACAGGATGCTCGTCGTTGTAAAACCCAAGAAATTTTTGTTCCGTATCTGGCAGAAGGTCGAGGAACGCCGTCCCTGTCTCATGTTCTGCATTGACACTTTCAGTCTCCGCCACCATCCGCAGCGCATCGTGGTCGCCACATGCGGTAACGCAGGCAGCACACCCCTTACAAAGGTCCGAAACAAAGATCGAAAACACACCACCACTACCTGGGTTTTTCTTCTCTGGTCCTTTAAAGATCGCATTGACTTTGTTATACGCGACTGGTGCCTGCTCAATGATGCTGAGAAATTGGCTGCGGGACACATCCGAAAACCCATTCAGGTCGCTAGTCGCCTTACGAACAAGCTCAGGAAACGGCGTGTCAGCTTTACCGCCGACGGCATCGTTCATCAAAGAGCGAGTTCGTTTTTCAATTTCCGGCACATGAGCGTTTAGCTTGACTCTGTCATCCACGCTCTCAACATAATTATTGATTGCAGTCCGAAGTACCGTCTCAATGTCCTGCGAACAATTCGGAAGAGCCGTATCCGGACAGACCGAAATACACTCCATGCACTGCGTGCAATTCTCAGGAATAAAGAGCGGTGTCTCACGACGAGCAACGTACTTCGACGCCGTATCACCAGTGCCAGCTGCCATCACACTCATTGCCGCGAGCGGCGAAGCTGGCTGATCGTAGCCGTAGTCAGAACGAAACTCAGAATCGAACACCCCAACCTGCGTCACCGGTGTTCGCTCGGTCTGCCCCTCTGGAAGTGGATGCGAACGACAGGTCGCACATCCTTCACCCGACTCGGCAGTTGGCAGTGCGGCAAGCGGCAGCATGGGGAGACCACGCAGCGTGGAACGGTCTGCCGCCGTGATTTCCCCGACCTTGATTTCAGTCACCCGGCCGAATCCTTGAGTCATGACTTCCATGTTGGACTCAATGACCGCCGAACCAAGTTTGCCGAACTTTTTCTGGTACTGATTACGGACAACTTCTTCAAACTGATCGTTGTTGATATCGAAATCCTGGAGCAACGGCGAGACTTTAAAAAATGCTCCAAGGAATGCATTCCCTTGCATCCGAAGTTGCAAGTCAGCACGATTGGTCGCCTTACGAGCGATCTCAAACCCAGGCAACGTAAAGATCCGTATCTTCTTGTCCAAGATCTCGGTTCGAGCCCAGATCGGGAGACGCTCCCAGGCTTCCTCAGCCGTCTCGTCTGATTCCCAGATCAACGCTCCGCCTTCCGACATCCCATCCAGCGGATTGCAATGTGTAAACGCTTTCGGATCGCAACAGAGCACGACATCCACATGACGAAGGTCACAGTTCACCCGAATACGTTCAGGGGCGACAACCAAGAAATACGAGGTCGGTGCGCCCTTCTTTTCGGAACCGTATTTGGGATTCGCACTAACGTGAATAACCTCTTTCAATCGGCCGAACTCGTCCAACTCCGTGTTACGGGCTGAAAGAAAATCATTGAAGTCACCAATGATCGCACCTAAGTTCTTGCCAGTCGTGATTGCACCCCAGCCTCCAATGGAGTGAAACCTCACAGCAATCGCTCCCTCTGGGAGTAACGATGGCGTCTCATCAGCTTTCACTTCATATGGATGGGGTACACCAAGAACAAAGAAGGATGTTCCATCCTCCGCTGTCCGGCCATCGGTCCGTGCCCGACCGGATGTGGCGTACTCATAGGCACCCAAGATCTGTTCAGGTCTGAAATCTCGAGAACCTAAACCGTAAATACCATTAAAGATCCGCGGCACGTCGCTGGCAGGTATCGCAGGGAACCCTTTCTCTATCGGGTGCCCCTCAATAACCAATGACTTGTTGAGAGCTGTTCGAATGTCTCGCCCCAGCGGATTATCACCGGCAAGCGGTTCATCAGTCCGTTCAAGCACGATGGCGTTGCGTTTGCCAGCAAGAGCCCGCGCAATCGCCTGCTCAGGAAACGGTCGCAGCACATTGATGTGAATCGAGCCGACTCGGGCACCCCTAGTCTGTCGCAGGTGGTCAACCGCCGCCTCGCAATTCTCGGCCGCCGAGCCAAGCGAAATGAAAACCGTATCAGCATCCTCTGCTTTATATTCTGTCAACAGGCCGTAATGACGCCCGGTAAGTCGACCGAACTCCTCGTGCGACTCCACCAAATACTGGAGGATGGGCTCTATAAAGTTATTCCGACGAGCGACTACACCCTGCATATAGTGCTCTTGGTTCTGTACGGGACCCAACAACACAGGATTAGCTAAATCGTACATTTTCGGCACACGTCGACGCGTGGGACCAAACAGCGTACGCTGCGCCTCCGTCGGACACTCAATGATGTCGTCTGGAGCACCCAAAAACTCGCGGATGAGCTCCGACTCGTGGCGATAAAAAGTTCTCTCAAGATGTGTTGTGAGAAAGCCGTCCTGAACATTCATTCCAGGAGTCAAACTCTTCTCTGTAACCCGGCGTAGAATGAGCGCTTGATCGGCAGCCTGCTGCGCATCCTTACCGAACACAATGATCCAACCAGTATCGAGAACTCCATTAATATCATCGTGTCCGCAATGCACATTGAGTGCATGCTTCGTCAGCGCACGAGCCCCAACCTGGACAATCATGGTCGACGCTTTTCCTGGAGCGTGATAGTACTGCTCCGAGGCATAGGGAAGTCCCTGACCTGACGTGAAATTCGTAACGCGATTGCCACAGACCGAGTAGGCGATCGCTCCGCCTTGAGCCGCGTGCTCCCCCTCAGCTTCAATCGCCGTCGTACTTCGACCAAAGACGTTTAGATTGCCTTCCGCGAATGATTG
>CAZWKO010000258.1:0-4504 GCA_964634925.1 uncultured Vicinamibacteraceae bacterium | reverse complement strand
AATCTGGGGCTCCCGTTTCATCATTGCCTTTCGCGTCTCGACCATGGCAGCGTCCGCATTGTGCACGGAACACTCGTTGGCCCATGGTGCGGTCGACGGTCGTGTCATAAGCATTCTCTTGGGCATTGACCAATGAGGTTGTTCCATTGGTCAGAACTATTCCAGTGATAAACAGGGTGTAGACGAGTCCAATTACTAGGGCTTTACGCGGATCATGAAACCTCTCTCGGTAACAGGTTCAGAAACCCGATCATAATCGCTTTCCTGTTTCGCGTCAGGAGTGGCGGGTTAAGCTGGCTTTTCTTTGGCGAGAGAGGGCTGCTCATTGTCACCTCTGAGGCGGTTGACCATCGAGCGAGCGACCTTCACCACGCCTCGTTCAAAGCTTCCAATGGACCCGAATCTACTGGCTCGGTTTTGTACTAATCGTTTCGGTTTTACCGTTGAGAGCTGGCTTAAATGATGCACGAGTCGTTCCATTACGAGTCGAGCGGCTGCATCGTAGTCCCGTTGTGCACCCCCAGCTGGTTCAGGCACGATGGCATCAATCACACCTTGTTCAAGCAGGTCATGAGCGCGAAGTTTCAACCCCGCCACAAGTTTGTCTTTTTGTGTCGCGTCCCGCAGTAGGATTGCTGCGGCTCCTTCCGGGGCAATAACCGAATAGATTGCGTTTTCTTGCATTAAAATTACGTCCGCCAGACCGAGAGCGAGTGCTCCACCGCTTCCGCCTTCGCCAATTACCACATTTACGATTGGAACTTTTAGACTGGCAAGGAGGCCGAGGTTTTCGCCGATCGTTAATGCGATACCGCGATGTTCGGCTTCGAGTCCAGGGAAGGCTCCTGGTGTATCAACAAGCGTTACGACAGGGAAATTAAACTTTTCTGCCATGCGCAGCAGCCGATGGGCTTTCCGATAGCCTTCGGGCATCGGCATCACTTGTCCCGTTTGTGCAATAAGCATGACGGGTCGTCCGCGTAGATCGGCGATACCGCCCACGATCGCTGAGTCATCGCCGTAACAGCGGTCTCCGTGTAACTCAGTAAAGGTTGAGAATATCCGCTGGATATAATCTTTTGCTCGCGGTCTTTCAGGGGACCTTGCTAACTCCATAACTTGACTGGCGGTACGCGTTGGTTTTGGAGTTGGTGCCAGGTGCACAGCTGGCCATGTACCGTGTTGACTTGCGGTCAATTGAGAGACCAACACAGCGAGTTGGTTGCGTAGTGTGGGGCGCGGAGTGATTAAGTCAATCATTCCGTGCTTGAGGACTGTTTCGGCGCTTCTTTCTTCTTTCGGAATACGTTCAGCAATGGTCCCCTCGACAACGCGAGCGCCAACGAAACCGATTTGTGCGCCTGGTTCGCCAATCAGAATATCGCCAAGCGAACCGAAACTAGCGAACGTCCCGCCGAAGCTTGGGTTTGTAAGTACCGACAAATACGGGAGTCCGGCCGCTTTGTGAGCAGCTACCGCCGTTGCCGTCTTTGCCATTTGCATCAGCGCGAGCATGCCTTCCTGGATTCGGGCGCCTCCGCTCGCGAGAATAGATACGACAGGAAGTTTTCGGCGTGTCGCGACCTGGAACGCGCGGGCTACTTTTTCGCCCACCACAGAGCCCATCGTCCCCCCGAGAAAGTCAAACTCAAGCGAAATAAGAACGAGTGGCCGGCCGTCCAATCTTGCTTCTCCGCTGATAGCGGCTTCATGCATACCTGTTTGTTGTTCAGCTTCTCGTAGCCTTTCTCGATACGGTTCCGTGACGCTGAATTCCAAAGGATCTGCTGAGTAGAGCCCCTTTCCGATTTCACGGAAAGTATCTGGGTCGGCGAGGTGGTCTATCCATTGTTGGGCCGTAAGTGAGCCATGCCAGCCACATGACGGGCAGACAGAAAGTTCTTGGTGAAATAAATTTCTGTCATGTTCGGCTTTACACTTTCGGCATTTACTGACCTTTTCCGATGCTAAGGTGGTTGCCTCTGTGACAATGCTTGGTTCGCTCAACATTTACCCCCGAAAATGAAATAGACAAATACCAACAAGGATCTAATTCTAGTGCACTTATGTTGACCGATCGGAATACTATTGATAATTACTGACCTTTCGGTCAACTATCCTAGTAATGCTGAAATAAGCGTGCCTCTTACGAGACGAATGCCGAACAGCAGGACGAGGGGTGACAAATCGAGTCCTCCCATGTCAGGCATGACCTGCCGGATGGGCGCCAAAACGGGTTCCGTCATACTGTGCAGAAAATTAGCGATCGGATTATCTGGGGGGAGTTGAATCCAGGAAATAATGACAGAGCCGAAGACAATTAAGGAATAGATGTCGAGTAGCTGTATGAGCAGCATTGGATTACAACCTTGATAGTTGGTTCAGTTGTTTAATCATACAAGGTTGCTATGAAAACACTTCTGATGTTGCGACATGCTAAATCAAGTTGGAAGAACCCGAGTATTGCGGACCAGGACCGGCCATTAAATACGCGTAGCCAATGAGATACTCCTCGGTTCGGAAGATTGATTGTTTCTCAAGAGTTCAGCCACACATCATCCTGAGCTCCACCACAACACGCGCGCGGTGCGTCTATCCACTGAATATGTGTTCTTGGGTGAGCGTCTCTATCTCGCTGAGCCAACCGAGGTCATCGATATCGTCATAATGCTGGAAAGACTGCCGTCTGCGTGTTAGTCGTTGGCCGTAATCCTAGTCTTGAGCCACTAGTCATGCGACTCCCAAGTCATGTGGAATTTTACCGACAGCAGTCCTCGTTACTGTCCGTTTATAAATCTGATTTGTGGCGGTCGTTCGAATTTAGGGCAATGGGCCAGCTACAGGGGTTATGGCGTCCTCGGGAGTAGGGCGCGTAGGCTGGGATAGCAAAATATCCTGCTCTCTTATTTCAACAAGCTCGTCATACAGATTTGGTAAGGTCAGACGCAGAAAGTGGTGTGATGTGTGCCCAGCACAGTGTATCCACGCGCACGGGAGGCTATTGTCCTCTAATGGCCGAGAGAGGTCTTCAGTGACGAGCTCGGCGGCTACGCGCCGCTTTGGGACGCCGCGTTCAACTAGTTGTCTGACTCTTGTCCGTAGGGTCACGAACCAATCCCGGAACAGTTGTACTTCGCTTCGTGTCGTGACTGGACCGCGACTAGGAATGATCGTTTCAAAATCAAGATTGAGTATTCCGTCTAGCGCTTCGATCCATCCTTGGCTACTTCCACCAGTCGCATAATCGATAAAGGGGTGTCCGTCGGTGAACAGGTCGTCCGCGTATAACACCCGGTCGGTCACAAATAGAACCACGATGTCACCGTCCGTATGACTGTTGGCGAAATGATGCAACTCAATTTGTGAGTTATCGAGAAAAAGTGTCGTGTTGTTGGTGAATATTAGGTTCACGGAGTTTTGTTGACCGCTGGCGAGTATCCGTGCGCGCGTATTCTCGTGAGCGATTGTTAACCTATCAGGACTAGGACTAAGCAGGGCATTGATACTGTTAGTTTGATTGTCGTGCTGATGCGTGCCGATGATGTACTTCACCGGGATCTCTGTGATGCGCGCGATACATGTAAGTAACTCCTCCCGGTGAGCGGTGGCCGCACTTCCAATGAGAAGAACATCGCTTCCATCAATGAAAACGGCGACATTCTCTTCGCCACCGATGAGATAGAGCGAAGGTGAGAGTTCGGTGACAGTAAGAGGTAGCGAGTCGACAATGTCGGTCGGGGTGTTGTCGGTTGCGTCAGGTAGTTCGGCGTCCGTGTTGGTGGCAACCGTTGTTGGTACGAAAAGTGGGCATGGGACCGCAGTCGCACTAGGAAGGCTTGGAGTTTGAGCTGATAGTGTGTGTTCGCCGCTATCCAAACCAATGATTCCAACCATAAGCATCGCAATGGCAGAAATGTTCGGCTGCTTGATTTTTGGTCGAGCCAAGCTGGTATACCTGGTTATTGGTTTGACGCAAATGTCCGGACTATCACGCATATTGGCCGCCGATACAGGGCATAAAGTGCTCATCGATGTCTACAACTATCTCACGTTCAGCTCGTGATCTAGTTCCACAATGGCTGAACCGAGGCCTTGTCCGACGCGCTGGCTATATCTTGCGTCGGAGATGGCGACGCGATAGCCGTAGTCAGTCTGCTCGATCGCAAAGACCGGAAATCTTGTCCACGTGGCAAACCCTGAGATACGCCGGTCTCTAAGTGCGGCGCGTGTAATGGCATTGTCGGGGCCTCGTTCGATTGCGCGATTGCTAATGCGGATGGGGTCTGTGCGGAGCCAGTCGAGTTCAAGAAAGTGATAGTGCTCGGCGTCGGCAACGACTATGTTCTGTCGGAATGGATTGCCAGGTGCTGGACTTGCCATGATGTCAGTTGGAGAGTCATCTCGTTCCGTTAGCCAGGCGGTGATTCGTGCTTCGGCCAATTGGGATACTGCAATCATGACAATGACGTAGATCGTAACGGCGGACAGACACGCATTGGCAAGT
>CAZWKO010000257.1:0-4530 GCA_964634925.1 uncultured Vicinamibacteraceae bacterium | reverse complement strand
ACAAACAACCAGAGTGCCGGTGGTCAATGGACACACAGCACTAATCTCTGTGAAATTGGCAGAGCAACCGAGCCAAGAAGATATTATCGACGCTTTCCGTAACTACCATGGACGACCACAGAGAGAAAAACTACCAACCGCACCTAAATACCCCGTCGTCTATGTGAATGCTCTCGACCGACCACAACCAAAATATGACGTTAACCAAGGAAACGGAATGTCCGTCACCGTCGGACGTCTGCGAGAATGCCCGGTGCTCGACTATAAATTCATAGCGCTGGGACACAATACTGTCCGTGGCGCGGCTGGTGCAGCAATTCTGAATGCGGAACTTATGAAGATCGACCTGCTGCTATAGGTTGATGGCGTTTTAAGCCGTTGCTTCTTACTCCGGATTAAGGCGATCGAAGACTATCTCACCACCGACAACGGTAAGTAGGACCCGTGCAAATCGAATATCCGGCAATGGCACATTTAATAGGTTTGTGTCCAAGAGGATAAAATCGGCGAAACTACCAACCAATAAACGCCCCTTCTCGTTTTCCTCAAACGCCGCGTAAGCGGCGTGCACAGTGTACGCATCAAGTGCTTGGCCTACCGTAAGACGTTCGTCTGGAAACCATCCCCCGCGCAACGATCCATCCGCCTGGCGCCTGAGAACGGCTGCATAAAGACCATCGAACGGACCTGGTGGGGCAAACGGCCAGTCCGAGCCAAAAGTTACTCGAACACGTTTTTCAATAAGCGTTCGCAGCGGAAAGCTCACTGTAAATGTATCTTCGTTGTAGATCGAACCGAATTGTTTTGCAGCATACATGATCTGGGCAGGCTGTACGTTAATGAGAACCCCCAGTTCGGCTAATCGACTCACATCATCATTGAGAAGGTGCTGCGCGTGCTCTAATCGAAAGCGTCGATCCCTCGGACCGTTATCTTGACTCACTCGTTCATAGACATCGATTGAGAGCTTTGTTGCCCGTTCGCCAACCGCATGCAATGCAACCTGCAAACCGGCGCGGTCCGCCTTTACCACCTGCTCGTACAGTCGTTCTTCGTCGTTTAGTAATAAACCACGATCATTTCCACTCTGAGGATAGGGCAATCCAATCGCTGCTGTCTGCGTCGCAAAAGTTCCATCTACTACGCCTTTCACAGCCCCGACTTTGAGCCAGGCCGAACCTTTTCCATCGAGACCACCGAACTGCCCAGATTCAATCGCATGGCTCAAACGCCCAGTCGTCGTGATCGGAAGAACCGCATTCACTCTCGCTGTGAGTCGTCCATTTAACTCGGCACGCTGTAATGCTTCTAGATCATTCCAGTCACCCATGTGATGAACCGACGTCACGCCCTGACTGGCAAGATACTCAAGCGCTGCTGACAATTCCTCATCATTCTCTTCCGGAGTCCCGCTTTCAATCGGCTCAACCGACAGCAGCGATTCATCGATATCGTACAGTTGGCCCGCACGTCCCTCCTGCAACAGACGGCGCCCGGCATGAAACAGATGCGCATGCGTATCAATAAATCCAGGCATAATCAATGCGCCATCAGCGTCCACAATATTGCCACCATCTGCAAGCGATCGAATTTCTTCCGTTGGCCCTAACGCAACAATCTGGCCGTCAGAAATAGCAATGGCCTCAACAACTGGCCGTAACGAATCGCCAGTCCATACCGTTGCATTCACAACAGCAAAATCAATTATGGCTGGCCTGCCAGGCGCGGAAACGCCACACGACGACACGAGCAGGAAAGCCCACCAGAGCCGACGATAACCGTGGCCACGCATGCGATGTCCGATATAAGTTCTGCCGCTAGTTTGCCAGCGCCGTTGAAGTTACGTAATCGAGCACTAGTCGTATAGGCGCAATGTCATCGCCACCGAGAAGAGATCCTTCATTACTGCGGTCAGCACCCGGATGGAGAACCGCAGTCACATCAATGCTGCTACCGGCCGGAAGACTGATTGCCGCGTCGAGCCAGTAGCGAGTTGGCCAAGCCGTACTGGGTTCACGTAGGAACAAAAGAGGGAATTCTTCCCCAGTTGGAGTCATCCCGACAATCTGAACGTCTTTAGCAGCGACCGCTACTTCGGGAAGTAACGCGACAATAGTGAGTGCTTCCTCGATCGGATAGCTAAATTGAAGCGTGAGATTACCGGTGACTGCTGGTGAATCAACCTGCAGAGATACTAAGCTCTCGGCTCGATCGGCTGAAAAATAAAGTCCTACCCGCGTTTGGTCAGAAAATGATTCGCCTTCCGTAATCCATGTCTTTTTGTAATGGATACGAGCCACTATGTCGATACCAGCTTCAAGTGAATGCGCAACCGACTCTTGTAAAACCTGCTGTTGACCAGGAGACCAGAGCGCTATCGGAGGTGATGTCGGAAATTCTTGATTTAGCCCGAACCCAGGCGCTTCATCAGCCGCATCCAAACTACGACCTACCCCCATTGAGTCTGCATAGAGTGCAACATCCCGAACAATTGCGGTAGCTCCAGGCATAACATCGGCTCCGACGAGAAGACGCGCGTCGGTAATTGTCGATGGCAGAACAAAATACCGAACAATCTCATTCACACCCGCATCGATAGAAAACGGCTCATTCATACCAAGTTCAACATCAGGGTCACCTAAGGCCCACTCTGTCGACTGGGCAGTCGATTCAGGCTCGAGATCACGAGGACCTTGAGGATATCCGCCACTGGACCATTCCAGGATCATGTCCATTTCCTGCGCCGTCAGCGCATGTCCGTTACTGAAATCTCCGAATCCATCCTCCGCACGCCACGGTGGCATACGCAGCCCAAGCACCTCCTCACGAATCGACTGGGCCCATGGATAAGCCTCCTGATACGTTACCAACGACATGGGTGCAATCCCACCTTCGCGGTGACAGTTCCCACAATTGTCCTGGAAAATAGGAAAGAGATGTTCGTTGTAATTCCAACGCGACGCTATGGGTGTATGCGTTTGTGTGTCGGATGAACCCAGTCCGATCAATATTGCCGCAACACTCAAGCCCATCAGTACACGACATTTCATGTCTTTTATCCTAGACAGTTAGCGCCCGGCACTGTCGCCGTACACCCTGTTAATCTCAACGACTGCCTCATTTAAGATGTCGTAGGCGTCGCTAACCTGCTGTTTGTTTCCAAGGTCTCCATACCAATCCAATAACCAGGCTGCACGCACAAGACTACGCACCGCTATGCGAACATCATTGCGATCACGAATCGACAAAGTTTCGGCGCGTTCATGAAGTGCTAACGCAAGTTCTTTCGACTGCAATGCTGGAATGAAAATCTCCGTAAATCCACCTTCTGCAACCAAAATCCTAATCTCCTCATTCCTTTCACTGATATCGGCAACAAGGTCATCCGTTGACTCTGGAATTCGCGGGCGAATCCGTTCAGCCAATGGCAAAGACCCGGGTGCATCCGCGGGCGAACTTACGGCAGCATCTACGGTCGGCGCTGTAGACGAATACTCGGCAAAGATAAAGTCAAATCGGTCTTCTGGGTAGTCTTCTACCAGCTGTATCTTCGTTATAAATTCAGCTGGCATCGAAAGTTGACCAACCTCTGCCTCTAGATACGAGCCGTCTGGCGATGGCAACAATGGAAAGGACGTTACTTCAATAAATTCGTCAGTCTCTGCATCATACTCTTCTTCTAGAACGACTCGCCCCATCCACAGTGCAACATTAACGGGTTCCCGATAGTTGTCGGTAGCATAGAGACGAAATACGCCAGGCTCTGGATAGGCTCCTTCTATATGATGAAAACTATCTGGAGCCATAAAGACACGACCTCCGTGTCGAGGGCCATGGTCCATGTGGGCGCCAGGCGCTCCGTCAACGACACCGCAGGTCAGCATGACAGAGCCGTAGTAGGGGTTACGGACTGGACCATCGGTTTGCAGCCAATTTGACCCGCCGTCATACATAGGGCAGTAGGCGCGGGCAAAACCAGTTGGGAGTTCCATGCCTGCCAGGAATTCAGACAACGGCTTAAATTCTGCACGCATCGCGACTATGTCAGCTGCGGAAGCAGCAGATTCTGCTAATGGAAGCACAGTGCCGTCGGCTATCGTAGTCAAAGTCGATAAAGCCGTTTGCGCGCCATCAAAATCGTCGGCAGCAAGGGCTTCTTGTGCAATGACGTACTGCGCTACCTGCGTTCCAAAGTCGGCACTGCTCGTACTCTCGACCGATCGTGCCGCAGGTGGTCTCCTAGCGGAACAACCCGCTAACGTCAGAACAACAACAGAAATGACACAAAGATATCGGGTTGATTGAGGCATCGACAGTTCCTTAACCTGACATTACCCACTATACATAAGAACAACGCATTCTTATCAACGATTCTCTGCGTGAGTATAACAAACGGCTCAGTAGCTTAGATCCGAAGCCATAGAACATACTGACCGGGACCAACAAGTCATGGTACTGTGGCTTGTGCCTTACGACTCGCCACGAAAACACAGGAATAAGGTCGATTTAGGCGACGCGTATCTGGAGGAA
>CAZWKO010000256.1:0-4548 GCA_964634925.1 uncultured Vicinamibacteraceae bacterium | reverse complement strand
GAAACTGTGAATATCGACGAAATTCAGCTGATGCGGTGGTGACCTAACTCTTATGGATCTTATCTGGCTCATACCGCTTCTCCCGGGCATCGGTGCCGCAATCAACGGGCTAATTGGCGTTCGCTTTTTTTCTAAGCGAACCGCCGGCGTGTTGGCTGCGTCGACCATGGCTGGTGCGTTCGTCTTGAGTGCGAACGCGTTTCTACAGTTGCTCGGGACGGCCGACCGGTACTATAAATATGAGGGGCCCGATTGGATCCCTCCGATCCCTCTTGAGACAGTCAATGGCATCGGTTCCTTTGAAGTGCCGTGGGATTTAGTCTTGGACCCATTGTCGGGAATGATGCTTCTGATCGTGACCGGAATCGGTTTTCTTATTCACATCTATTCAATTGGATATATCGACCACGAACCGCGTGGCGGAGTTGCTCGATTTTTCTGTTATTTGAACCTCTTTTGTTTCTTTATGTTGACACTCGTACTGGGAAGTAATTTCTTGGTGATGTTTGTTGGCTGGGAAGGGGTCGGCCTCTGTTCCTATTTACTTATCGGGTATTGGTATCGGAAGAAGAGTGCATCCGATGCTGGGAAGAAAGCATTCATCACGAACCGTATTGGTGACTGGGGTTTTGTGATGGGGGTCTTTCTTATTTATTTCACGTTCGGGACGCTCGATTTTCGTGAGGTGGCGGAAGCAGCCTCGCAGGTTCCTGTTGAAACGGCTGCGGTTGGGTTCGGCGTCGTGTCGGCCATTTGTTTGTTCCTGTTCGTTGGTGCGACGGGTAAAAGTGCACAAATTCCACTGTATGTCTGGCTCCCAGATGCGATGGAGGGTCCAACTCCGGTATCTGCTTTGATTCATGCTGCCACGATGGTTACGGCGGGTGTGTATATGGTGTGCCGGAACGCGGTGCTTTTCACACACGCTCCGATGGTGATGGAAATAATTGCTGTGGTCGGTGCCCTGACTGCTCTGATGGCGGCGACGATAGGATTGGTTCAGACAGATATTAAAAGGGTGCTTGCGTACTCAACGGTGTCACAGCTTGGCTATATGTTCTTAGCAGCAGGCGTGGGTGCGTTTGGCGCGGCAGCGTTTCACTTGATGACGCATGCGTTTTTTAAGGCACTTCTATTTCTTGGTAGTGGGTCGGTTATCCATGGCATGAACGAAGAGCAGGACATGCGTCAAATGGGTGGCTTGAAGCTCTATATGCCGGTCACGTTTGTCACCATGTTGGTCGGTGCTATTGCGATTTCTGGGATACCACCGTTTGCAGGGTTTTTCAGCAAGGACCTGATCTTGGCCAGAGCTTTTGTGCACAGTCCAGTGCTTTGGTTGATCGGCGCAGCCACGGCGGTGATGACCGCGTTCTATATGTTTCGTCTGATTAACATGACGTTTTTTGGCCCATATCGCGGGCCGGACTGGGAACACGGTCAAGATACGCAACATGCTGGCGACGATGACCATGGGCATGCGTGGCATGGCCCGCATGAGTCACCACAGTTAATGACTGTTCCGCTCATGCTTCTGTCTGTTGGTGCGGTCGTTGCCGGCTTTGTTGGTATTCCTGCTGCTCTGGGCGGGAGTGATGCGATTGAGCATTTTCTCGAACCGAGCTTTACCGTTGCAGGTGCTCCTGCAGCAGAAGTACACCACTTATCCCATGCTGCAGAGTGGGGGCTAATGGCCTTTTCTGTCCTACTTGCGATTGGCGGAATTTGGTACGCCTATCGCAACTATGTGCAGCGCCCTGAAAATTCAGAGCAGATGGCCGAAAAGTGGTCTGGAGCACATCGAGTACTGACAAATAAGTATTACGTTGATGAAGTTTACGATGCGACGGTTATTCGCGGGACGATGACAAGTGCCAATAATTTGTGGACCGTTGATAAGCGGGTTGTGGACGGGGCTGTCAATGGTACGGGTTGGACAACGATTGCCTCTTCCTGGGTGTCGCACATTCTCGATAAGTATGTTGTTGATGGTTTAATTAATCTCGTTGCATGGACGTGCGGCGAGGCGAGCTACTTGTTCCGCCGGGCTCAGACCGGCCTTATTCAAAACTACGCGTTTGCCTCTTTGTTAGGGGTGTTCGCGTTCGTGACCTGGTTTCTCTTTGCCCGGTAGTTAGATATAGCTATGAGTAACGCTGAATTCCCACTGTTATCACTCATCATGTTCACGCCACTTGTCGGTGCCATCATCCTGCTTTTTGTGAGTAAGCAGGCGGAAGACCTCATCCGATGGATCGCCAACACAACGGTCGGACTCGGCTTTGTAGTCTCGTTGCCGCTGTGGTTTTCTTATGATTCGACAAACCCAGATTGGCAGTTTGTTGAGCGCTTGCCCTGGATTCCTTCGATTGGCGCTGAATACTTTATTGGCGTCGATGGTTTCAGTGTTCTGCTGATTCTGTTGGCAACTTTAATGGGCGTGATTGCAGTGTTGTCGTCGTGGACCGCTGTGCAGAAACGCGTGAAGGAATACTATGTGTTCCTTTTGATGCTTCAGACAGGAATGATCGGGGCGTTTGTTGCGCTCGACTTTCTACTTTTCTTTCTGTTTTGGGAAGTCATGTTGGTGCCGATGTATTTCCTAATCGGTATCTGGGGCGGCGATAACCGCCTCTATTCGGCGATTAAGTTTTTTTTATTTACGCTTGTCGGCAGCGTCATCATGCTGCTCGGTATTCTTGCCGTTTATTTTTACAGCCACAGTGTCACCGGTGTTTACACGTTTGATATCACCCAGTTCCACCAACTGAATATTCCGTTTGATTTGCAGTGGTGGATTTTCTTGGCGTTTTTCATGGGTTTTGCCGTGAAGGTGCCGTTGTTCCCATTTCATACGTGGTTGCCTGATGCGCACACAGATGCACCAACTGCTGGGTCAGTTATTTTGGCAGCGGTCCTCTTGAAAATGGGCACCTATGGATTTATTCGTTTCAGTTTGCCGATTTTGCCTGAGGCGACACATGCGTTTGTTCCTGCGATTGCGCTCTTGTCAATTATTGGCATTGTGTATGGCGCGCTTGTCGCGATGGCACAACGTGATTGGAAACGATTGGTGGCGTATTCCAGCGTGAGCCATATGGGTATGGTTATGCTCGGCATGCTTGCTTTAAATCCGGTCGGTCTTACGGGAAGTATCGTGCAGCAGTTAAACCATGGAATCTCAACGGGAGCGCTGTTTTTATTAGTCGGGGTTGTCTATGAACGCCGGCATACTCGACTGATTTCTGAATATGGTGGTTTGTCAACGATTATGCCGATTTACGCGGCGATTTTTCTTGTGATGACCATGTCGTCGATAGGACTACCGACATTGAATGGGTTTATCGGGGAATTTCTCATCCTTCAGGGCATTTTTACGTATAACAAAACATGGGCGTTTTTTGCAGCCAGTGGAATTGTTCTGGGCGCGGCTTACATGCTGTGGTTGTACCAGCGAACGATGTTTGGCGATGTCACCAATCCGAAGAATGAAAACCTCTCTGACTTGGGGTTCCGCGAGTTCGCAACCTTTGTGCCGTTGTTGATTTTGGCGGTCTGGATTGGCCTGTATCCCAAGCCATTCCTTGACCGTCTGGAGACATCTGTTGATCGCGTGATGTTGCGCGTGAATCCTGACTACACACCGCGTTATGCGCGAGAAACTATGCCCTTACTTGAAAATGCCGATGCGGATGGTGTCATCGAGTTACCGGTGCGTGCCGGCGCCCGGTAGTTTACGAAACTACGAGAAATAGGAATGCCTGCTGGTTTAAGTATCGACGACTTTTATTACGTCTTGCCCGAGATTGTTTTGACTTTCGGGGCACTGGTGTTGTTGCTTGTTGATCTAATACTTCCAAAACGAGATGGTGCAGTCTTCGGTGTTGCGATTGCCACGCTACTGGCCACTGCGGTGGCAGTGTTGTCGTTTGCCGGTGTGAACGTGACAGCTTCAGCTGGATTACTTGCGATTGACGGTTTCGCGACGTTCTTCAAGTTGGTCTTTCTTTTGTCTGCGGTGATGACAGTTCTGATGTCCGGGTCGTACCTTCGCGTTGAAGGAGTTCGAGCTGGGGAGTACTGCTTCCTGATTCTTTGCGCGACACTCGGCATGATGTTTATGGCGAGTGGGGTCGATCTTATCACGCTATTCATTGGTCTCGAGACGATGGCGATCGCGTTTTACATTCTTGCCGGATTCTTGAAACCGTCGGAGCGGTCGAATGAGGCTGCCGTTAAATATTTCTTATTAGGAGCATTTTCACTCGGGTTGTTGTTGTATGGCATGTCCTTGCTTTATGGCGCCACCGGTACGACGAGCTTAAATGAGATTGCGTCGACCCTTGCTGGTGGAGAACGTTCACTAGTTCTGATTTTGGCTCTCATACTAATTGGGGCGGGTATGGGATTCAAGATTGCTGCGGTGCCCTTTCATATGTGGGCCCCTGATGTGTATGAAGGCGCACCAACACCAGTGACCGCGTTTTTATCAGTGGGATCGAAAGCAGCTTCTTTCGCGATGCTGCTCCGTATTTTTTTCGTCGGTCT
>CAZWKO010000255.1:0-4554 GCA_964634925.1 uncultured Vicinamibacteraceae bacterium | reverse complement strand
CTCCGCTAATGCAGGACACTTTTCTCTGAGCAAAGTCGACGTCGCCACGTCATGATGGGTCGTCAGCGCACCAATCTCAACAACATCGCCTCGATCTACAACTCCGGAAAGATCTTGAATACGGGCAATGTCAATCAGGACGGTCGGCTCACTAAGCCGTAGCTTCATTAGCGGCACGAGGCTATGCCCACCAGCTATCAATTTTCCTGCTCCTGCTGAAGCCTTGAGCTTGGTCAATGCATCTTCAATTGAACTTGCCCGTTCGTACTGAAACGCGCTCGGAATCACGACTGGCCTCCCACCCCGTGGATGATGCGCCACAACTTCTCAGGCCGAAGCATCATGTCAATATGTCTCACACCACAGGCGCTCAATGCATCAACTGCGGCAGACACGATACATGGTGTCGAACCGATCGTGCCTGCTTCACCAACCCCCTTTGCGCCAAGTGGATTAATTAGTGTCGGCGTCACGGTATTACCGAGTTCAAAACGAGGAAAATCAGTCGCTCTCGGAAGTGCGTAATCCATAAACGAGGCCGTAAGTGGCTGGCCATCCACCGTGCTGTACACCACTTCTTCAATTAGTGCCTGACCAATACCCTGAGCCAACCCCCCATGAATCTGCCCTTCAACAATGAGTGGGTTGATCAAAATGCCAGCATCGTCCACAGCCACAAGCTTCAGGAGGGTCGGCTCGCCTGTATCACGGTCAATTTCGAGCATTGCAATGTGACACCCAAATGGATAGGTATTATTTGTGGGCTCGAAAAACGCTTCCTCACTCAAACCAGGGTCCACGCCCTTGGGAAGACTCGTCGGTCGATATGCAAAAGCCGCAACCTCCGCAAACGGCTTCGCCCCCGCCGATGGTGCGCCCTTGACCGCAATCATTCCGTTTTCAAAGATAAGGTCTTGCTCGTCGGCCTCCATGAGCGCAGCGGCAAACTTTGCCATTTTGGCTTTGACCTTACCGCCCGCCAAATGAAGCGCCGCGCCACCAACAGCTTGAGAACGACTGCCAAATGTTCCGATGCCCTGTTTGACCACACTGGTATCACCGTGATGGATGGTGATGTGGTCGAGAGGTATACCGAACTGATCCGCTAGCATCTGAGCGAATGTCGTTTCGTTCCCTTGCCCGTGCGGTGAAGCTCCGGTCGTCGCACTAATTCTCCCGTCACGTTCAATCGTTACCTGTGAATGTTCCCACCCACCAGTTGGTAAAGATGACGACGGTCCGATGCCACACACCTCGACATACATAGACAACCCAAGTCCAACGAACCGACCCTCCGCTTTAGCCGCATCCCGTTCAGATTTGAGCTCCTCCCAATTTGCTTGTTCCAACGCCCGATCAAGCGCTTTCTCGTAATCACCAGAGTCATAGATAGAGCCCATCTGTGTGGTGAAAGGAAATTGATCGGGTTGGATAAAGTTCCTACGCCGCAGTTCGGCAGGATCCATCTTGAGTTCACACGCAAGGATATCCATCGCTCGCTCAACAAAATAAATCGCTTCAGGACGGCCTGCACCGCGATAAGCATCCGTTGGTGGCTTGTTCGTAAAGACTTCCGTTAATGTTGCCCGTATCACTGGAAATGCGTACGTCGCGCTCGCCATCGCCTGGGTCAATGTTGGTATAGCTGCCGTTAACAACATGTTGTAGGCACCTATGTCGGCGACCAACGTCATTTTTAATCCGAGAACAACGCCATCACGGTTCGCGGCTATATCGACGTAAGCAATAATGTCGCGACCATGAATCGTGGCTAAAAAGGCTTCTGACCGATCCTCGATCCACTTCACTGGAACCCCAAGTCGTTTTGACACTGCCGCCGCAACGTACTCCTCACCATAAATGTTGATCTTGGAACCAAAACCTCCCCCAACCTCCGGAGCAATCGCACGAACCTGATCCTGACCAAGCCCAGTCATTTGCGCGATAAACGTTCGAAGAATGTGAGGATTCTGAGTCGACGACCAAATAGTCATCGACTCTTTCCCTGGTTCGTAGTGCGCGACCACGCCGCGAGGTTCAATCGACGTTGGCGCTAACCGCTGGTTCACCATACGTTGAGACACAACAACTTCAGCATCCGCAAAGGCCTTCTCGATGGCGGTGTCATCTGCGTTGCCATCAGCATCCACCCCTGTACCGCTCGGAAACGGTCCCACTGCATGGTTATTCGGAAAGCCTTCGTGAAGCACGGCCGGAGAACCCACCATAGCTTCTTCGGGGTCTACGACCGCCGCAAATTCTTCATACTCGACTTGAATTGCATCAGCAGCATCTCGAGCAACGTAACGATCACAAGCAACTACGACAGCAACTGGTTCACCGACATAACGAACAACGTCAGGAGTTACCGCCCGATGATCAGGCGATGGAAATGGCGTGCCGATCGGCATCGGGTCGAGCATCTCGGCAATCTGTGCTCCGGTAAACACTGTTTCGACACCATCAATTGCTTCGGCGATACTTGTATCAACCGAACAGACGCGTCCGTGCGCGATGTCACTTCGCTTAAACGCAAGATGCTGCATGCCAACCACTTTCAAATCGTCGACGTAAGTACCCCGTCCTTGAATTAATCGTGGATCCTCACGCCGCTTGACGCGTTCTCCCACGAGCTTTGGCAATACTGGAGAAGATGCCATGGTTACCTCTTATCCGCTGCGTGTTGAATCGCGTTAACAATGTGTTGATAGCCCGTACACCGACAAAAATTTCCTTCAATGCCCTCTCTGATTTCTTGCTCCGTCGGATTGGGGTTGTCTTCTAGCAGGTTTACCGCTGACATGATCATGCCCGTCGTGCAATACCCACACTGGAGACCGTGTTCCTCCCAAAATCCGTTTTGCATCGGATGCAGTTCGCCCTCTTTCGCGAGACCTTCAATCGTCGTAATGTCTAAACCATCAGCCTGAACCGCAAAAATTGTGCAGGCTTTTGCGCTTCGACCATCAATGAGAACGGTACAGGCGCCGCACTGGCTAGTGTCGCACCCCACGTGAGTACCGGTTAAGTTCAGTTGTTCTCGTAAAAAATGAACCAGCAACAGCCGAGCTTCAACGTTCTCGGTTCGTACCGTTCCATTCACGGCAATTGATACTTGAGGCATCCGTCCCTCCGCAGTGAACGCTTAGGCTACCTGCTTTATCTCGTTAGAAACAACTCGAATATGCGCTTACCAACCCGGGAAAGCTTTGTGGGGCCACCGCAGAACCTCACCGCAATTGTGTTGCACCAGTCACAAATGTCTCACCAAACAAAAAAAGACCCGGCACTAAAAATGCCAGGCCCTAGACTCTTTTCCGAACGCAGTCTTCTAGCTAACAGTCAACAAATCAAGCTTGCCAGTGCTGTCGCTCAACTTATCAATTGGGACACCCATCTTGTCGACAACGGTCAACAACAGGTTGGTCATTGGCGTATTGTCGTCATACTTGATGTGACGACCTCCCGGTTTCAACTGACCAGACGCACCACCGACCAAGACAACCGGCAACCCTTTATTGTCATGAGCGTTGCTGTCAGACATGCCAGCCCCGTACATCAACATCATATGGTCAAGTAAATTGCCATCGCCATCCGGCGTCGCTCTCGCCTTTTCAAGGAAGTAATTGAAAAGGCTCAAGTGGAATTCATTCACTTTTGCAATCTTCTCGTAAAGCGTTGGATCGTTTCGATGGTGAGACGTTGGATGGTGCGAATCCGGCACCCCAATCTCGGGATATGTACGACCACTGATCTCCCTTGCCATCATGTAGGTACTCACTCGCGTGAGATCGGTCTGATAGGCCAGCAACATCAAATCAAACATCAGCTTTGCATGCTCTTCATACGTCGCTGGCACACCAGCTGGCTGGTCAACCTCAGGAAGCTCACGACCACTTTGCTCTTCGGCTCTCTGTATACGGCGCTCAATATCCCGAACCGCCTCCAAATATTCATCAACCCGTACCCGGTCGTTCGGTCCGAGATCACGTTGCAACATATCAATCTTGTCACTGACCGAATCCAGAATGCTTTGGTCTTTTTGGATACGTGCAAGTCGTGCTGCCGGGTCAGTCGAACCGGCATCTCCAAAGAGCCGTTCAAACACCGCTCTCGGATTATTTTCACCACTGAGTGGTGTTGTTTCACTTCGCCACGCAATCGTATTCGTGTAAGTGCAGCTAAACCCAACGTCACAGGAACCCGATACGTCGCGACTATCAAGCGCCAATTCCAACGACGCGAGTTGCGTGTGCTGTTCAAATTTCCGAGCAATCAACTGGTCAACGGACACGCCTGCCTGAAGATTTGATTCGGTGCGCGCCGGGGTCACGCCCGTAAGGAACCGGGTGGCCGCACTTGCGTGCACCCCAGAGTTGCTCCGCACCGCATTCAGACCAGTGAGAACGTGCATCTGGTCTTTGAATGCGTCAATACGCTTCAAAAGGCGGCTGATCGTAAAGTTATTGCCCTCAACCTTCGGAGTGAAATGCCGCATCGCCATGCCTATCGGGACATACACAACCCCGCACCGACGGACCGGGTTAGCCGCAC
>CAZWKO010000254.1:0-4557 GCA_964634925.1 uncultured Vicinamibacteraceae bacterium | reverse complement strand
ATAATCCGAAACTGTCCCTCATACACCGGCACAATCGGGCAATGGCGGCAGGTATGTTTGCAACCACGACTGGCCTCTGTGTAACCAACGACCCGTCGCTGTGCACCATGTTGAAGCGTTGCATATTCTGTTAATGGTGGCAGGCTGTCTCGATTAGGAGTTACAAACTTGAGCCGTTGAATACCACCGGCACTAGTCCTCACTGGAGCCTCGCCCATAGCCAACCGAACAAGATCGGCTTCGCATTCTGCTCCGAGGATATGAGACACCCCGATAGAACGCAGAAACGACTCGTTCAAGAATGCATACAACCCATACCCGCAAATTTCAACATTTGGATTTATATTTCGAAGACGTGTAATCACTGGCACAGCAAGCCGTGTCGCCGTATGCATCGGAAGATGAAAAGCCACAAGATCCGCTTCTGAAATAGACGGATCGAATGGCTGACGAGATAAATCGAGACATCTCACGTCAAAACCAGCACGCGTGATCCAAGCAGCTGGCGACGCAAGACCAAATGGCTGCCGGCCAAGTTCATACGTCGATACAAGAACAATCATTTTAACTACTTGCGCTTAGACCACGATTAGCTGAATTCAGTGGTGTCGTGACCAAACTGACAAGCACTAGTGTGAGCACTGACAGTATCAGGGCTGGAAAGATCGTCTGCCATCCAAAAAGATAATCTGGGTTTCCATCCGTCGACCGTGCAAGCGCAATCACTTCCCAACAAAGAGTCGTCGTCATACCGACGGCAATTGAGGCCACTCCTCCGTACGGTGTCGCCCTCTTCCATAAAAGCGCCCCCAATAATGCCGGGGTAATGCCGGCACCATACATAGTGTACGCCCATAGAGCCATCGACAAAATCGTTGGAAAGAAGGTTCCAGCGACATACCCGATCCCACCAATAACGACAACGGCCATCCTTGTATACACAACTACTTGGCGGTCAGATACGGTCGGATCAATAAAGCGTTGATAAACATCGCGCATCAGGTTCGTCGATGGCGTGAGAAGGAAACTATTCGCCGTAGACACAACTATCGCTGCGGCACCACACACAAGCAACACTCCGAGCGGCCCCGGAAGAACCTCTGTGGCAATTCGGACAACAATCTCTTCTGATTCAACAGATGTCAGGCCGACCACGGACAAGCTTCCGAAAATACCAATCGAGTCAATTAGTGTCTCAAGAACAATCGTGCCGACGATCCAACCGATCACTGCTACACGTGCCGCACGTTCATCTCGAGCCGAAAAAAACTTTTGGTACATATTTGCTTCGCCCAGCAACAAAAACATTGTTGGGAGAAACAAGGCCAAAGCTGCTTGTGCCCCCATGTCACCAAACATCGTCAACTGATCTGGGCGAAGGTCAGCAAGGGCGACGGATAACCCTCCAGCATCGTTAACTAAGAATGCGACGCCAAGCATGACTGCAAAGGTCATGAGAAGACCATTTCCGACATCGAGGTACGCAATCGAAAGCATCCCAGCAAGCGCCGTAAACACAATACAAAAAATCGCTGTGACCAAAGCCCCCGTGCCAGGATCCATATTGGCCACCAAAGCGAGTAATCGCCCACCACCTCGAAACTGATAAGCCGCAATCGTTGAATACGCTAAAACTGTGGTGATGGTGCCAAGAATCCTGGCCGCCGGACCATACCGCAATTCCAGAATATCGGGGACCGTGTATTGAGCGATTCGCCTAACGCGCGGTGCAATAAAATAAACGAGTGCGATTCCCGCCCAAGCGCCGGCTGATTGCCACAGAGCGGAAATACCTGAGCGGTAACCCAATCCTGCGCCGCCAAACAAACTACCAGAACCAACCCACGTCGCCAGTAACGTAAAAACAAGAACTCGAGCAGGAAGCGTACGTCCGGCAACAAGAAAATCGTCCCCCGTTTTAACATTACGGCTTCGCCATGTGCCGATCAGAACCAGAATCGACATATAGACAATGACGGCCGTGAGCATGCGACTATTGTGGATCAGATTGCTTAAGTGAACCCGCGCAGGGAACACTCAAAAGAAAATCTCTTGGGAATTGACACCAACGAAGAATGACATCTCGACCGTTATCACTGCTTTCGAAAGTCCTCAGAATTCTCATCCATACCAACATTGAATGTGTGTCACTGTGCAGGTCGCAACAAGCGTTGTCCCAGTACGCTCCACACAGCATAGGCAAGTCGCCGACGTTCATGCCGAGCGATCTGTCCCTGCCAAAAATTCCCAGTAACCAGCTCGCATCCCTCAGGGACCTCTCCAACTGCAAGCAACTCTTTTTCTTCAACAGCGTACCGTGCGAGCGCCTCATCAGAAGGCGCCGTATCGTTCGCAATAACAACATCGACGGGACGACCGATCGCCTCGCCTACCCGACGAGCCGCCTCCCCCGCGGTAAAGCTCTTCATCCCACGCCCTTCGGTCAAAATATTAGTCACCAACACCAGTGGCCCAGAAGCCACCCGCAACGCTTCAGCAATACCACGAACCAGGAGAATGGGCATCAAACTCGTGTAGAAACTTCCAGGTCCAATCACGATGGCATCAAATGATTGAATCGCGTCTGACACAGCACTATGAATATTCGGGACCGGATCGAGCCAAAGTTGATCTACACAGCGCCCGTTTGCCAGCTCTCGATCCACACCAACCTCTGTCGAGGCCCTCGTTCCATCTTCATACTCAGCACAGAGCGTCGCATGCTCCACACTAACGGGGAACACACGACCGTTGCAGTTCAGCAACGTGCGTAAACCATCTATAGCAGCAAAAAAGTCGCCGCTGTATTGCTCCATCATTGATAGCAGTAAGTTTCCTCCTGTATGCCCCCCAAGACGTTCATTCCCAAACGACGGCAACCGTGAAAGCAGTAATCGTCTCGCTTCGCCCTCATTGCGCGCCAAAGCGAGGGCGCACTTTAAAACATCACCAGGCGGTAATACTCCTAGTTCGTCGCGCAATTGGCCAGAACTCCCACCACTGTCAAACATGGTAACTACGGCATTGATATGCAGCCACGGGTTATTCTTAAGACCACCGAGCAAACTCGGCAGACCGGTGCCGCCTCCCAAACACCCGACGCTCAATTCTCGTAACTGCACTAGTGAGAATTCTCGCACACTGAATGCATCAGACTCAGACAGTAAGAAAGCGAACCATAAAAAACTGACTCTATCGCATTGAAAATGAAAGCAATAAATATTCGTTTAAGGGCAGTTTGGGAGGCTTTGAAATTCTCAGGAGTGCGCTCCCCCTTGGCTTTCACTGCCCCCCTTAGAACCATCAGTTAGGCACCACCTCTTTCCGCCTCGGCTACGGCAATCGGACATTACTGCACACATTTTCACAATCTTAGGCCTATGCTAAACATTCAAATCTGTCGATAACTATTACTGGTCGGTGACCTCACTTTTGATGCTTCGCTTAACGGTAATTACACTGGGCGGCCTAATATTCTGCGTTCTCGCTCTATTAAACGTGGGTGGGTATCGCTATGGAGTATCCGACCAAGCGTTCTATATACCGGTCGTCAAGCAGGGCTTAAACCCGTCACTATTTCCTCACGACACAGCTCTTTTGGCCGCTCAAAATCAATTATTCGCTTTCGACAACTGGTTCGCGCCTCTCGTTCAATTCAGCGGCCTAACTCTCCCAGATGC
This sequence comes from uncultured Vicinamibacteraceae bacterium, assembly GCA_964634925.1. Classification (GTDB taxonomy): domain Bacteria; phylum Acidobacteriota; class Vicinamibacteria; order Vicinamibacterales; family UBA8438; genus DTWD01. Next base: position 877 of record CAZWKO010000254.1, on the reverse strand, counting down.
ATTTCTTGCCACTTACTTCATAGGCTTACTTGTTCTATACGGGGCAACCGTAGCGATCGGACGTTCACTTTATCAATCGTGGTGGTGCGTCGCGGCCCTCAGTGCGGCTCTAACAATCCGCCACCGAATTCCCGACACAGCCGTCAACACTCTAGAAGCCTACTTACATCCACGACAGCTCGCTTTCGCTGTTGGTTTGGTCGGAATCGCAGTCTTCCTCCGAGGAAAAACATGGCTTGCCGTCGGCGCCGTAGCCGGTGCAATGCTTCTTCACCCAACGACCGCTATTTGGTTTGCTGTACTAATTGGTATCGCTGCTTTAGTCTCTGACCGAGAATCCCGGCAACCTATTCTCGCAATCGCCGGAGCTGGCGCCGCAGCCGCTGCCGTCCTCTTAGCTAGTACACTCCGAGAACAAATTGTCGTAATGAATCCATCATGGACTGCCCTGCTTCAAACAAAAGACTACCTGCAGGCAACCGACTGGCCAATGTTGACATGGTTTGCCAATCTCAGTTTTGCGGCTATCGTTGTTGCTATCTATGACTATCGACGAACACTCAATCTAGCCACACCACGAGAAACTGGATTAGTCGCCGGCTGTGTCGCACTATTAATGCTCTTTCTGCTTTCAGTACCATTAGCGCACTCAGGCGTAGCACTTATTGTTCAATTACAATTCAGTCGTATTTTTTGGCTGCTTGACGTCATCGCAATTGCCTACGCTGTCTGGGTCGTAATCGAAAGCCCGCTTGGCATCACAAAGAAACAGCCTCGTCTACAAATCCGTTACGCTGCAATAGCTCTCCTATTTGTAGCCGCAATAACTCGTGGAACATACGTGACTTATTTCGAACGTTCGACCCATCCATTAGTA
>CAZWKO010000253.1:0-4583 GCA_964634925.1 uncultured Vicinamibacteraceae bacterium | reverse complement strand
CGGTTCAGCACACAATGTATTAACCACCGGTGTTTTCTTGCATTTTGTAACGCCGTGGGTGGTCAAGATGAATTAGTCTTCGATGGACACAGCCTCGTCATTGATCCGAGCGGAACGGTCCTTGCCCGTGGCGCACAATTTGAAGAAGACTTAATCGTTGTTGATCTCGACCTGAATGAAGCAACTACTCGAAGACAGAATGACGAGCGTCGGCCCGCAGCCAAAACGCGGTCGGACCGGATTGTTCTGTCGCAAGGACCACCACTCTCGTCTTCCACCGCGACTCCCATCGAAAAAAACAGCACTGTAGCCCCAGTGTTAAGCCCTGAGACTGAAGTCTACGCAGCCCTCTCAGTGGGAACCAGAGATTATGTGAAGAAAAATGGGTTTCGTGGCGCTGTACTCGGCCTTTCTGGCGGTATCGACTCCGCACTGGCGCTCACGGTGGCCGTTGATGCACTTGGCTCGGAAGCGGTAACAGCGGTATCGATGCCGTCTGAGTTTACCGCAGATATCAGCCGTGAGGATGCAAGAGAACTGACTTCTAATCTCAATGTCACACTGCTTGAACTTTCCATCAAAGACCTGGCTGCCAACTACGAATCATGTCTGACAGATGTATTTGCAGGCACCGAGCGTAATGTAACAGAGGAAAACATACAGGCACGCATTCGGGGAAATCTCTTGATGGCACTGTCTAATAAATTCGGTTGGTTGGTTCTTACGACTGGAAATAAAAGCGAACTGAGTGTCGGGTATGCCACGCTCTACGGAGACATGGCTGGAGGCTTCGCCGTCCTGAAAGATGTCTTCAAAACATGGGTGTACAAACTGGCACGCTGGCGGAATCGTAACTCCCCAGTGATTCCCCAACGCATTATTGACCGACCACCTACGGCGGAGCTCAGAGACGATCAGTTCGATACCGACTCTCTGCCACCGTACGATGTTCTTGATGGCATCTTGGAGCGATATGTTGAACGCGACGAACATCCAACGCAAATCGAAGCCCATGGCTTTGATCGTGCTACCGTGCATCGCGTGATCGGACTAGTCGACCGCGCTGAATATAAACGCCGTCAGGCTCCGCCAGGTGTTCGAATATCAACAAGAGCTTTTGGTAAAGATCGGCGACTCCCGATTACGAATCTGTACCGACCGCAATAAGGCGCGACCGTAACATCGTCTGTATGAACCGACCGAGCCGCTCATCTGCCGGTTCAATGTCTCGCCCGAACTGCTCCTGCATCTGTTGGGCAATAACATTGAGAGGCGTGTCTCCATCACACGCCTTCCAGACAAAGGTTCCGAAATCATCCAACCGAATCCGATAATACGGATCGCGAAACAAACCACCGACCCATCGACCTAACCGACCTTCGCCAAGTCGAGGTCGAAGAACGACAACACGCCCATCAGCATTTTCACGCCATCCGAGGCGTCGATACGGGCACGCACTCCAAAAACGTTCAGCTTCAGTCATAAGTTACTTAGCCTTGACATCCGGAGCGCCAGAACGCATGGCCGCCAAAGGAATCTTGACCAACATATAAAAGAGAAGTCCGAAAACAAGCGCACCGCCTAATGGACTATCTGCAATCTGTGGTAACGCCAACCAGGGTAATGCTTCACTGGCTCCCACCACTAACGCGAGTAGTACGGCCATCAACGCCTCTCCAGCAATAAACCCAGACGACAACAACACACCAGTATTCGTCGCACGCGTTCGCTCTTCTTCACTCGCCTGCTGTGTCTCGAGAGACCGAGTGAGCCACCAGGCTATAAGTCCTCCAACAAAGATTGCGGCCGTCGATGGAAACGGAAGATACATACCGACGGCAATTAACATCGGCGACGGCGCATTAATAAGAATCAACCCGCCCGCGAGTGCCATCCCGGTCATAACCAGTGGCCATGCCATATCTCCACCCACAATACCTTGCGAAATGAGCGCCATCAGGCCGGCCTGCGGCGCAGGAAGCTCAGGACTCCCAATAACGTAGACCTCATCCATCAAAATCATCGGCCAAATCAGTACAAGCGCGGCGATTGTCACACCGATCAACTCACCGACCTGCATTTTCCAAGGCGTACCACCGAGAATATGTCCAACCTTGAGGTCTTGCAGCATATCGCCGGCAATTCCACAGGCACAGCACACCACGCCTGACACGGCGAGTACTCCTAGAACACCACTCGAGCCTGTCACGCCAATGCCAACCATTACAACAGCTGCAATAAGCAGTGTGCTGAGTGTCAGTCCACTAATCGGATTATTTGAACTTCCAAGTAATCCGACAAGATACCCGGCAACTGCCGCAAACAAAAACCCAAGTATTACCATCATGACGGTCAACAAAGCCGCACCTGGCAGACTTTCACTGAAGTACCAATAGAGGCCAAAAAGGGGAATACATAGGGCAGCAATGGCCAACCCGATTTTCTGAAAATTCAGGTCGGCGTCTCGGCGACTACTTACAGTGCCCTGCGACGATTGAAGGTCAGTCATCGCACTGCCGATTCCTTGGAACAGCGACGTTCTGAGTTTAAACAAGGTATAAAACGCGGCGACAATCATGGTCCCCACTGCCAGAGGTCGTACCTGCCTGAGCCAGACTTCTGTACTAAGCTCAATAAAACCTGCGGCGTCTGTCGCTTGTGCTGCCAATTGCGGATTGAGATATAGACCCAGCGGAACGAGTAACAACCACCCCATTACCGCTCCAGCGAACAATGTCGCCGCAATTTGCGGACCGACAATAAACCCCACACCGACAAGCGCCGGTGACGCTGCCGGCGATTGCAGTAGAAATCCGCCAACATAGGTAATTTGCTGGCCGAGCATTTCGATGGTCGACCGTCCTAATGAAATAAATGCCGTCGCTGAATCGGCAACAAGTTTGATCCCATTACCATTCTTGATGAGTTCCCATGCGGCAGCAATCCCCATAGCTTTAAACACAAAAGCTGCGCCTGTTTGTTGTCCGCCTTGACCTGCCTTGACTAATTCCGCCGCTGCAACACTTTCGGGAAATGGCAACTCAGCCTCGACAACCAATGTTCTCCTAAGGACCACAATGAAAAGCACGCCAAGCAATCCCCCGACGAGCATGATGGCGGTACTTTCCCAGTAGCGAAGCTCATCCCACACACCGCTGATGACAAACGCTGGAATTGTGAAAATCGCGCCCGCAACAAGAGCCTCACCAACCGACGCTGTAGTTCGCGCCATATTCTCCTCAAGCACGGACCCACCAAAGATACGCAAGGCTGCCATCGCAACCACAGCAGCCGGAAAGGTCGCGGCGACGGTAAGTCCTGCCCGCATGCCAAGATAGGCATTCGCTGTACCAAGAACAATCGCCATGGCAGTTCCAAGAAAGACGGCTCGAAACGTGAGTTCGGGAAGGTCAGATTCTTCAGGTACGAACGAAGTGAAAGGGCGCGTAGATGATTCTTGTGTCGACTGCATCTGGCGAGTCTGCAACAGCCGAACAGAATTGTCACCCTACCGGAGTCAGGTCTTTTGACCGACACTAGTGGCGTGAGGGCGATTTCTGACATTTATGCGGAGTGTTCTGCTCACAAACGGACCGTTATCTCTGTTGAGTTTTTCCCGCCCAAGACACCAAAAGGCGAAGAAAGCCTTTTCGACCGAGTGCTCCCTCGACTCGCAGAAGCCAAGCCAGACTTCTGTTCTGTGACTTATGGCGCCGGTGGCAGCACCCGCGACAAAACACTTAATGTGGTGGACCGTATCCAGCGCGACTTCGGGTTTGTTGGCATGGCCCACCTGACATGTCTTGCTACTTCAGCTACCGACATTCTCAATTACGTCAATGAGGCCAACGCAAAGGGTATTTGCAACTTACTCGCGCTGCGCGGTGACCCCCCATCGGACAACCCTAGCGAACTCAGACCAGCCCATGGCTTCGATTACGCCTACCAACTGATTGACTTCATTAAGCAACATACAAGCAGTAACACATCAATCGGCTGCGCCGGATTTCCCGAGGGGCATATCACCTGCACAGAAGGCCGAGAAACCGATTGGCAACGACTTCGCAATAAGGTTGACCATGGGGCCCAATTCATCCTGACACAGCTGTTTTTTGATAACGACGACTACTTCAGAATGGTTGACTATCTGACAAACACGCTCGGTGTGCACGTGCCGATCACACCAGGCATTCTTCCGATTCTTAGTAGCGCGCAAATCAAACGATTCAGCGCACTCTGTGGCGCGTCGCTACCCGAACCTCTCCTCGCGAAACTCGACAGACTCGGAGACGACGATGAGGCAGTAACTGCCTTCGGCATCGAGTACGCCTCGAAACAATGCGAAGCACTCCTCGCAGGAGGCGCCCCAGGTCTACACTTGTATTCGCTCAATCGATCCAAGGCCGTGCTGGGTATCGTTCGTAATCTTGGGCTGGTCGACCGTTAGAATCTAAATAACCGGTTGAATTTGATCACCAGGCCACGATTTCGTAGGTCCGTCATTCGATTCGGCCGCAAGGGATCGGTCGTGTACTCCTCCGTATACACAATAAAGAATTCGCTTCCAGGACTATATTCCCAAC
>CAZWKO010000252.1:2536-4584 GCA_964634925.1 uncultured Vicinamibacteraceae bacterium | reverse complement strand
AACCCTTTTAAGCGGCCCATTCGGCTACGAAGCCGAACGACCGTCGCTTCAATAACCACCACATCACCGGGGTAAACTGGGCGCATATACCGTACGTGTTCGATACCTGTAAAAAACGGAAGTTTTTCTCTGTTTTCTGGTTTTGCGAGAATAAGGATAGCCCCGACTTGCGCCACCGCTTCTGTAAGAATTGTCGGCGGTAACATCGGGCCTTCGCCTTGACTATGGGCGAGATAACGTTCATTGAGTGACACATTTTTAATGCCAACGATGCGTTTATCAAGTTCAAACTCAATAATTCTGTCTACGAGTAGAAAGGGATAACGATGGGGCAGGATGCGCTCAATGTCCGCATTATTGAACGGTAGCGATAGACCGGTCTGAGTCACAACTGTAAGTATATAAGTCCTTTGTTCTTAGGGTTACGGCAAAACGACACAGACAGAGTTTCAACGAATCTACCGGAGATTGAGATGCCAAATCGAGATAATTTTGCCGACCTTCCGGATTGGAAACGCGGCATGCAAAGACTTCCAGACTACCCGTTCTAATCATAAATAAGAAGACGCGTCCGATCCTAAGATTCGGACGCGTCTTCAGTGTTCGTTTATTTCAAAAGGGCTCTCGCTAGTTGTTGCCGCCTCGGTGTATTGCGTGAGTGAACCACATGGATGGGGCATCGCACGAGACAGGAAGTGGCCTGAGACCTTCAAGTGGGTCGAGCCCGTCTCGCCTGAGATCCATTCGTTCGGCGAAGGCTTCTGGCGTTGCCGGCACGGTCGCAACTACCATGCCTCTGCCTGCCACTGTATCTCCGATCGGCCCTAACTCGAGTGTATACATTTGATAGAGCGAATTGTCTCCAGCATTTGCAAAGTTACTGGCAACACCTTGGGCAAATGCGTATGCGTCGGCCATTGTTTTATCATCGTTCAAACGACAGAACCGGGTGGTCATCAAGGTTCCGTCACCGGTAAAGCCATCGTTGTTTCCTGGGTTGACAGGGTGAGAGTGGGTCAGTCTCATCGTAGACGGATCGCAACTGAAAAGGTCATTGCCTCTCATGCCCGTCCGCATCCGAGTGTCCGGTCTGGCATTTGCTGCGTAAAATCTTCGATTCATCTCACTGTAACTGGGAAAGTAAGAGGCAATCGTAAAGTCGTAGTTTTCACGGTAACTACCGCCGTAAACTGATTGCCGAAAGAACACAGCACCCGGAGATGTCTCATCCCATGGTTGGGACCGCGCGAGTTCGACTGCCTCGGCCATTGTCACATTTTCGTGGAGAGAACAATTAATTATTCGAACAAGAGGCCCCGTCGGGATTTCTTGTCCGTGCGCAGCAGTACTGAAAAACAGAGCTAGTATGGTTGGTGCAACCAGTAAAAGTGCCTTCTTAGCTATCATTATGTGTGTCTCCTCCTAGTCGTTTGTGCTTGGATTACACATTCTTAACCACAGGGCGATTTATCTGAAAATGAAATTAATTATATTAGTAAGCAAATATTCATGCCCAGAAACGCCCCGATCTAGAGTTAGCAATCAGAAAGGCAAGCGAGTTCGGCTCGCTTTTTCTTTATCGTTAGGCTTGTGCCGCTTCGGACGAATTCAAGTTGGCAGCTGCATCTGGAACTAAAAGGGTCGACAATTGTGCAGTCAGAATAGCTGCGGTCGCTTGAACGTTTTCGTCTAATTCCCATCCGTCTTGAAGCTCCAGTGATAAAACCCCGATACACCCAGACATTGAAACGATGGGTGCCGTAATAGCACCGACCGTGGTTGCTTCAGCGGGAACAATTTGCATTTGTTCGTTACGAAATGCGACGGCGGTAGCATTGTCGTTGTCACATGAAATGGTTCCTAGTCGAGTGAGAGTCGTTTCACTATAACCATGACCGACGGCTGGTCGCAGCGAAGTACCACTTGCGTCCAGAATCCAGACGATAATGCCGCTTGCATTAAAAACCTGCGCGGTGCGAGCCAGGATTACGGTGAGCTGAGAGGTCTTTGAGAGTTGACCAAGGTCGGTGCATAAGTCGGCAGCCAAC
>CAZWKO010000252.1:0-2526 GCA_964634925.1 uncultured Vicinamibacteraceae bacterium | reverse complement strand
CAGGTTTAGAGTGCCTAAAGCATCTGTAGTCGGTGCTATCTGGTCCTGGCGTAAATTTCCGTCGACGTTCTCGTTGCCGATGTTTATTGACGATTCCTCAGTATATTGAGGTGAGGCGGTAGCAGCTTCCTCGACGACACCGTCAGCTAATCCGACTTTTTTTCCCGTTGGACTGACAGAACTAGGTAGCAATAGTAATACCACTAGCACACTCGTACCCGTTGCTGTGGCAAGTACAACACCCTGGGACTTCCGGTGGGCATTCCGTGCGGTGTCGCTGGCCTCTCTCTCTGTTATAAGAGCCCGTTCGACGTGAGTGATTGCGATTAGCGCAAGTTCAGGAGCGTCTGTAAACAGTAGATCAGAAGCCATCAAATCTTGACCAACATAAGAATGGTCGCGCGCTCGTTTGTCGATTCGAGCGAGATCATTGATAGCAACCTGAGCATTTTCAAGCGAGCCAACGGTTGATGCTGCCGTTGCAAGCTGGGCGAGGTTAGTTAGTCTAAGGCCAATAGTGTCTAGTTGGCTGGCAACTTTTTGCATCCAATGCAAAGGGTCTTGGCCAGTGGCTACATACGCTTGCTGGTTTGCTCTCAGTTCGGAGATCGATGCGGTCAGTTCCCAACCCAATACCGAGAACGAACGTTCTGCATCTCGCTCTTGATCGATTAACTGTTCAAAGGAAAATAGTTGGTAGCCTGATGCGGCAGCTACGCCAAGCATGGTGATGACCAAACTTGTGCGTACCCACCTACGCCGCATACTTGGTTGTTACTATAGCATTCGTGTCTCAAGGATGTAACAAACACTTTGGTTGTTTCGACCGATACAGTACACGTTACCCATGGATGCTGGCATTATTATCAATCCCGTTGCCGGACGACATCGCCCCCAAATAGCTTCTTCACGAATACAGGTTGCCAAAGCAGTACTTGGCGTTGAAGGCATCGATGGCAAAGTAAAACTGACCGATGGCCGTGGCAGTGCTTATGCGATAGCCGAAGAAATGATTGGATTCGGCGCGCAAACAGTCGTTGCTTGGGGTGGCGACGGGACCATTAATGAGGTGGCTAAAGCAACTTTTGCTGCCGGGGTGACGCTAGGTGTGGTACCGAGTGGGTCGGGAAATGGATTCGCGCGAGGTCTTGGCCTTCAGACCCAGCCACGACTCGCGCTCAAGACGGCATTAACCGGACGAACGCGTCTTGTCGATGTCGGAGAAATCGACAATCGATTGTTTGTAAATCTTGCTGGAGTCGGATTTGATGCTCATTTGGCGAATGTGTTCAACCATTTAAAAGTTCGAGGTCGCTGGTCATATTTTGCTGCGGGGTTTCGGGAGTTATTAGCTTACTGTTCGTCGAGTTACACGGTCAGTTCTGACCGGCAATGCTTTACGATGGATGCTTTTCTCGTAGCGATAGCCAATGGTCCTGAGTACGGTTTGGGGGCCTCGATTGCGCCTATGGCGAGGTTTGATGATGGTGTGCTGGATGTTGTTTTGGTGGCACCGCGAAGTCCAGCGTCCCTTTTATTGCAGTCACGGAGACTTTTTTCTGGAACGATCCACGACTTGCCTGCGGTTCGCTTTATTTCTGGCGCAGCGATGGAGATTTTCGCTGATAAACCACTAAATTTTCACGTAGATGGCGAGGTGTACAAAGGGAGGACAGAACGCTTGCTTGTGCGCGTACGGCCATCGTCTTTAAGCGTACGAGTTCCTACTGCTAAGGAGACGTAAAAAACGAAAAAAAGTCGTTGTTCTGGCGAAATTCTAATTGCCATTTGAACCGTTAGAGGCACTTGTAGTCTCAGACCCGAGACGCAGAATAGCGTATGCTGGCAACCCAATTGCTTCAAACCTCTCCATCACTTCACGAGCAGGAGAAATCCCAAGATCTTCTGCCTGAAATTTAACTTTCACGTAATCGGTTAGTGCGTCTTGAACGCCAGGGGCCTTTAACGTGGTTTGATCCATTGTGAGGCAGTTTTTACACCAAGTTGCCCAGATGTCTACAAGAATCAATCGATCTTCTGATTCGGCTGCGGCGAGTCCTTGACTCAAGCTGGGGTACCACCCGTCCTCAATCAATTCCTGAACACTGTTTGAGACTTGTGTTGGGTCTACCCAACGTTGAGCAAAGAGGTCATAGGACAGGGACCCATAGTAAACCGCTGTGCCAACGATAAACACGCCAAAAGCCTGTTTAACCCGAACCATCCATGGACCTGGTTTTGGCATGAATGTCAGCCCAGCGCCTGCAATAGGCCAGGGTATAGCCATGCCGATGCCAAGTACAAATGGCAGAGCTAACGCGAGAGTGATCCCTGTTGCATATAGATTGCTGGAAAAAACAATTACCTGAATAACCACTGGTGCTACGCATGCTCCCGCAAGCAACGCGGCTACACTGCCCATACCGAACGCGACAAGAAAAGAACCTCGTTGTGAAGTACCGTTAACAAATCGTTCTTGAAACCGCGAGAAGTCAATATTGAAAACATCAAACATCGCAAGAGCAA
>CAZWKO010000251.1:0-4588 GCA_964634925.1 uncultured Vicinamibacteraceae bacterium | reverse complement strand
ATTCGCATCTGCACTCAATATGATGCCGGCAGCCATCCAGGCTGGAATTGGAACCCTAGGAAAGCACGGATCACTAATCAATGAAAAATTTGGTTCATCATTCCGACTTTCCGCTGTAACCACAAACATACCTCTCCTAGCAGATCAGCCAGTAGACATTGGTGCAGAGGACTTTTGTATTAATTGTCAGGTATGCGTCAAAGCTTGTCCGCCCGGTGCGATATTTCCGGAAAAACAAAGAGTTCGTGGCGTAGATAAATGGTTCGTGGATTTTGATAAATGTATTCCGTATTTTGGCGAAGCCCTAGGCTGTGCGATTTGCATCGCGAAATGTCCATGGTCTACACCGGACCGAGCGCCAAAGCTTATGCAAAAAATGTTGAAGAGGAGGACAGGTGTTACCCAATCATCCTAAAATTTTTTAATTGCGGTAGTTAAAAAACAAAAGTGACAACCATTCACCAAAGAAATAAATACAAATAAAATAGCAAGAATAAATTCCCTCAAATTGGTCGGATTTGATAAAGTGCTAAAGAGGCTGTGTGGATACGGAGGATAACGCTATGCCACAAATGCGGAAAGTCAAAAAAGACTGGCAAACTGGTCTGATCAACATGGGCAAGGGATGTTACGGCTATATTCAGACTGGTGGCCTCAATATTTCAAATGCCGGACTGGTGGTTGGGACAGAATCTTGCCTTGTCATTGACACACTGTATGTCAAACCCATGGCCCAAACGTTCCAGCGTGCAATTCGCAGGGTGACAAAGAAACCCATTGGCCAGATCGTCTATACCCACCATCACGCAGATCATACCTTAGGCAGTAATTTCTTCCCAAAAAAGATCCCCATTATTGCCCATCGTTATATGCGGGAACGAATGGAAGAAACGGGGCTCGATCTTGCCCACTACCGGCACGTCAATCCCGAATATGCCGAGCATCTAAAAAATCTAACCCATCGTTATCCCACCTATATTTACGAGGGTTCGATGACACTTGATCTGGGCGGTATTAAGGCCGAACTTCATCACCTTGGCCACGGTCATTCCAAGGGCGACACGATCGTTTACATCCCCACTACAAGGGTATTGTATTCGGGCGATTGCTGTTTCAACTTCGTGACCCCCGCTACTTTTGATGCGGATATCGGCAACTGGATCCGCACCACTCAGCGCATTCTAAAAATTTTTAATTTTAAGGCAGTCGTGCCTGGTCACGGACCCATCGGAGACCGCCGGGCGGTCGAAGAAATGCTGGGCTATTTAAAACTGGTACGTCGCGAGGCAAAAAAACGATTCAACCAGGGAATGGCTGCGCGTCGTGCGGCCAAGGATATTCCTTTGGGTCCTTATCGAAACTGGATGAAACCCGATAGGGTAGAACAGGCGGTAATGAAACTCTTCAACGAATTCAAAGGAGCCAGAAATAAAGTGATTTCGCTCGACGCCGCCCACGGAGGTTGACTTGGGCGGCTAGCGCCTCTTGATCGATAAAATTTAGTAACACTGGAAGGTATGCAAGTCGCGGGTTATGGAATAACACAACCTATAACTTGGGTATGGGCGTATATCCAGTGAGTAGGCTAATAAATCAATTTTGTAATCAAGGACAAAATTTTAATTCAATCTATGACTCCAGAGGGTTGTATTCGATTTTCAGCCTAGGTGAGGACATATTCAAAAATCATAAGGTTGGCAAAATATTGGGCATATTTGTTTATCACAGGAACATTGATATAAATTAAAAACGGTGTCGGTTTATGTCGTCCAAGATTAAAGTAATTGAATTGAATTTCTAGATACCTCAACTCTAGAGTAAAGATAAGTTTTAGATTGGACATTTTTTTGCGTACTAAAGGCAGACATGAATTCGGGGAATTGCAAACTCAATGTCCATTGGCATTCAATGTCGTTACCTATTTCTGCGCGATGAACAAGATTAAGAAATTGTAATAGTTTTGTGAGATTAGGGTCACGTATTTCAAATATAGAAATTTTAGTTGATCGCACTTCAAAAATTGTTTCTCAATATTGAATCGACCGCCGTCCATCTACTTTTTCTGATATAGCGAATGAAACTGAAAATCTTCAACATCTTTTTACATAACAACGGGCATGGACTTAATCAATCTAGGCGCTTATCGGTTGCTGTAGATCTAATTCTGATTGCTTGGTTAGTCGGCGTGTTGGTAGCTTACCTTTACCAATTTCGTAAACTAATTAATCCAATTCTGATCTTGTTGGGCATTTAATGTTTTCGTTTTTTATCTTAGTGTTGGAATTCTTTGCTTGTCTAGGATTTGGAGCTTACGCGTTACATTTTCTTCGACTAACTAAACAGCTAAATTCTCTTGAAAAAATTACCTGGTCTTTTGCACTTGGGTTTGGGTTACTAGGATGGATACTATTTTTTGTTGGTATCCTATGGTTGATTACAGATTTCCTATTGCTGGTAACATTGATTTTTGGTGCCTCGGGTACGATAATTTTATTACCTGAAAATTTTAAATTCCAACTACATCTCGGAAACAGATTCTCAATAAACATCGTAGATTCTATCATCGTATTATTGCTTGCAGCAGTCCTTACCGCAGACATCATTGAAGCAATATCGCCCCCAGCTGATGCGGATTCTCTTGCATACCATTTTGATATTCCTAAGAATTTTTATTTTTCTGGTGGAATAGAATTTATACCTCGGGCGATCGATGGTGCCATTCCATTACTAGTACAAATGACATACCTACCCGCTTACGGATTAGGTGGTGAATTGGCACTAACAATGTGGACTATGCTATCTGGATGGGGTGCAGCTGGGTTGATTTATAGCTTTCTGCGTCAATGGTCCAATAATAGATGGGCGCTTTTAGTAACCCTGGTTTACATGACGACACCCGCCGTAGTATTTGGCGGTGGTAGTGGACATATAGAAGTTAGAATGATTCTTTTTTTGTTATTAGCCTCTTGGTCTGTCACGAAATTGATTTTTGATAACGATTGGCGTTACGCAGTTGTTGTAGGACTTTCCTTGGGGTTTTTAATTGGGTCAAAGTATACAGGCTTGATTTTCGCTGCCGCGTTAGTCGCCACGTTTATCGGTTTCATGGCGTTGAAACGTGAAACAAAGTGGCTTTCGATGTCTTCAGTTATTGTACTTTGCGTTATTGTTGCTGGCAGTCAATGGTATGTATGGAATTGGTTACATACTGGGGATCCAATTTTTCCTGTTTTATATGAGATTCTAAACTTAAGTGAGCCTGGTTTATGGGATGCTGAACATCATCAAATGTTAAAAAGTTTTCTTGCATCAACGGAACGACCTCTACCCAGGACTGTGTTTTGGTTTTTTGCATATCCGTTTGTCGCAACATTTGGAGGCCCCATTAGCTTCGAGTCGGGCAAGATAGGGTTTGGTCCTTACCTACCTCTAATTCTTCCGTTAGTTATAATCGGAATGTGGCGTTTTAGGAATCGATTTAGCATTTCAAAATTAGCGCCCATTTTGACAATTGTTACTATTATTTATTTATTATGGTTCTTATTTGGCCCCTCTCAGAAAATACGATACTTGTTAGCGGCATATGCTTTATTGATGACAGTGAGCAGTTTAATTGCTTTACGGTGGTGTAGCGAGAACAATAAAAAATATATATTAGGTATATTCATAGGGGCAGTTATTATTCTTCAAATTGGAGGCCAAGCGATTGCTACGGTGAATTATGCTCGTTATGTCTTTACAAGTGAGCCTCGTGACAAATTTTTTACCCGCAATTTAAACAATTATCCAGCTATCCAGTGGATTAACGGAAATCTTAAGCCGACAGACAAAATCTATACAACAATTCGGCAATTAAATTACCTCTTCAAAATTCCAATTTATTATGCTCATACAATTACGGAAGCGTTGGTGGATATAAGACCAACAGCCAACAATCCAAGCAAATTTTTTCACCAACTATTAAAGCAAAATGTTACTCATTTGTTAGTTTCCGATATACAGCGCCGCTCTTCTATGACAGGAACCCAGCAATGGGTTCCGCTTGCACAAAATGGATGTCTAAGCCTATTAAAATCAATTAAGTCAAATTTTGTTAGCTCAAGATCGCTTCAAATCATAATCCCAGATAGCCTGATACACATATACCATATTACCCCAGAAAAATGCAGGTTCCTTTAAAAAGTAAAAGTATTATCCATTAGCGTCCTACAAACCTAAATATAGTCACTAAATCGATAACTTTGAGGATCACTACATCTTGGTTTAATCGTGAGAAATAAAGATGAAAAGGTTTGATCCAGAGTAATAAAATAGATTCCCGAAGTCATTGCTCAGCGCATACATTTATTTAAATTGCAGACACCCTCAAGTCGTTACTCACTATTCGTTCCTAATCGAGGAGACGACCGTATTTCAAACAGGGTTTCTTCATGTACTAGATTGCTCCGCGTAACGAGGTTCCGTTCGCGCCGGTTGTAGAAGTATCTTGCCCATCACCGCTCCTTCGTCAATCAACCTATGCGCTTCAGATGCCATGTCGAGCGGCAACTCAGCGAAGATCGCGGGCTTTATTCGACCGTCCTTTATC
>CAZWKO010000250.1:0-4616 GCA_964634925.1 uncultured Vicinamibacteraceae bacterium | reverse complement strand
GCAGCTTATGTCAGGCGTTCCATACGGCTGCATGGATTGTCACGGTGTTGAGATTTTGAAGTCCGGGTCATCGCGCGGTCCAATTTATGGAGGCACGCTTACGCAGATTGTTGCTTCGCTTGGCACGCCTTTTTCATTTAATCCGCCGGAGAAGTATGTCTTGTTGTTGGACGATGTAGACGAGCGACCGTACCGGGTTGATAGGATGATGAATCAATTACGTCAGGCTGGTCTTCTTGAGCGTGCCTGCGCGTTGTTGTGCACTGAATTTCAAGGTTGTGAAGAGAGAGATGGAATGTTAAGTGCTCGGTCTGTATTGGCTAAATATTGTACCGAGATCGCCGGGCCCGTCTTGTTCGGGTTGCGGACCGGCCATACGCTCCACCCGATGGTCACAGTGCCGCTTGGGGTTGAGGTGACGGTTCATGCCAAGTCGCCAGTAAAGGTTGTTATTGAGGAAGCGGCGGTCATGACATGACGGCGTATCTGATTGGGATATGCGGTACCGCGATGGCGTCCTTGGCAGCGATGCTAAAAGTGAAAGGCTGGGATGTTCGGGGTTCTGATGCAAATATGTATGCCCCTATGGACCGCTTTCTTGAGGAGCAGGGTATTTCGCCTCTGGTTGGATATGACGCCGGTCATATTACGGAAGATTTAGATGTTGTTGTCATAGGTAATGCTGTTTCAAGAGGCAATCCTGAGGTCGAGACTGTTCTAGAGAAACGACTGCGATATGTGTCTCTTCCGGAGATGCTGCGTGAGCACTTCTTATGGGAAAAGAAGCCAGTTGTTATCGCTGGTACTCATGGAAAGACCACGACCACGTCCATGATTGCCTGGTCTCTTGTTCAGGCGGATTTTGATCCCAGCTTTTTGGTCGGAGGGATTCCAGGAAACTTTGGTGTTAGTTTTCGGATTGGGAGCGGACGATCCTTTGTGATCGAGGGGGATGAATACGACAGTGCCTTTTTTGATAAGACGGCGAAGTGCCTTAAATATTTGCCAGATATCGCGGTTGTAGGAAATGTTGAATTTGATCATGCCGATATCTACGCAGACGTCGAGGCGCTTCGTAAGACATTTCGTCGATTCCTTGGTTTGGTTCCTTGTAATGGACAGATTCTGCTTGGCGCGGATGATGACGAAGCCTTAGCACTGAAAGCGTATGCAAAAGCGCCTGTTGAGACCTTTGGACTTAGTTCGAATGCAAATTGGCGGGCAGTAGATGTTGTTTACGGCACCGATTCAACAAAGTTTAAGGTTCTCCATAACGATTCCGTCGTTGGCGATATCAGGTTGCCTTTACTGGGTGCATTCAACGTAAGAAATTCGCTTGCAACTATCGCTGTAGCGGCCGCGCTGGGGATGAGTCCAGCTAAAACTTCGGAAACATTAGCTGGCTTTAAAGGTGTTCGGCGGAGACTGGAACTTCGGGGCATGGCAGGGGATATTTCTGTTTACGATGACTTTGCGCACCACCCAACGGCTGTACGGGAAACGCTGGCAGCGTTGGCAGTAAAGGGTTCCGGTCGGATTCGTGCTGTTTTCGAACCTCGGTCGGCGACGGCATGCCGAAAAGTATTTCAAGGTGCCTTTGCCGAAGCGCTTGCGCTGGCCGATGATGTGATTGTGGCACCGGTGTTTCGTACATCGATTCCAGATGCTGAACGGCTGTCGGTCAAGGAGCTAGTCGGTGACCTGCGTGCAGTTGGTACATCTGCGTACGCGGCATCAACAATTCAGGAGGTTTGTGAACATGTTGTTGATACCTCTGAGAGTCGTGACGTAGTCGTCCTAATGTCGAATGGTGATTTTGGGGGATTACACAATCAGATTCTTGAACGACTTAGAACTACGCTGGAGCAGTCTTCGGGCAGTGCAGGCTGATGGAAGTCGCTCCAGTTGCGTGGAATATACGCCAAGAAGGTGATAGCGCAGTCGTTGTATCTTTTCGTGAGCATATTGATCCGATTATCAATGCGCAATGCGTGGCGCTTGCTTGCGAGATTAGAGACCGACGATTGCCTTGGGTTCGGGATGTGGTGGAGGCGTATGCGTCTGTTACGGTCTATCTTGATCCGTTGGTCGTAGACGATGAAACTGTTCTTGATACTGTTCAAGGTCTAGCTAATTCTGCCGTTCCGAAAGTTGGCGCGCCTGAGCCGATACAACTGCCAGTGTGCTACGGAGGACAATATGGGCCAGACATTGCAGAAGTATCGAGTTATGCACAGTGTAGTGAACGTGATGTTGTGCGTCGCCATTCTTCAGTGACATACCGTGTTTACATGCTTGGTTTTTTGCCTGGCTTCGCCTATCTCGGTAAGGTCGATCCGGCAATTGCCATTCCTCGCCGGCAAAGTCCACGACTGGTTGTCCATGCCGGATCTGTAGGGATTGCAGGACAGCAGACAGGTGTCTACCCTTCGCAGTCGCCGGGTGGTTGGCAGATTATTGGACGGTGTCCGGTGAGACTGCTGGATTGGTCAATGGAGTCTCCGTTCCTACTGGGCTCAGGCAAGACTGTACGGTTTGAACCGATAAGTGAGGACGAATATAAACGAATGGAAGAGAGCGTGACGTGACTGGGCCGACATCCTTGATGGTTGAAGACCCTGGTCTGCTAACAACGGTTCAGGATTTGGGGCGTTGGGGAGCTCAGCATTATGGGGTGTCAGTCTCTGGTGCAATGGACCGTGTGTCTCTTCGGTTGGCGAACAGATTAGTTGGAAACTGCGAACAGTTTGGGGCACTTGAGGTCACGCTAGCAGGGCCGACGCTTCTTTTTAACAAAGAAAGCCAGGTAGCGGTGTCGGGGGCGGAATTTGTGCTTCGACTCGATGATTACCTCGTATCGTCGGACACGCTATTGTCGATTTGTGCTGGTCAGCGCCTGTCTTTTGGAAGGCGATTAAATGGGGCGAGGGCGTATATTGCGATTGCAGGCGGTTTAATGGTTGATGCATTTATGGGAAGTTGCTCGACGCATCTGCCAAGTGGTAGAGGTGGAATGGCAGGTCGGCCTCTGCAAAGAGGTGATGCATTGCGTGTCGGAACTGTCGGCGGTGAGAGTATTAAACTGCGTCCAGGACTTAGATGGATACGAAGGCCGACAGGTGGTACTAAAGTGCGGATAATCCTCGGTCCGCAGGCAGATTGGTTGTCGTCTGGATCGATGGACGCTTTGTGTTCCGAAAGGTATTACATTGGGATCGCGTCGGATCGCATGGGCTATCGATTGGAAGGTGTTCCGATCCGCCGGCGTTCTACGAGTGAAATGTTGTCGCAGGCAGTTTCATTCGGATCGATTCAGGCTCCGCGGTCTGGTGAGTTGATCGTAGCGATGGCAGACTGTCAGACGACAGGGGGCTACCCAAAGATTGCGACAGTCATTAGCGCAGACCTTCATCTATTGGGTCAGCTTGGACCTGGAGATTGGCTTGAATTTGATGTGTGTGACCGCCAAACAGCACGACAAGCATTGTTTGAACTAGAAGAAATGATGGCGTTGTCGTGATGAGTAAACGGGAAAGACAAACAACCAACCGCAACGGTAATGACCTTGCAACTTCGTTGTCAGAGGTTACAAAACGGGAACGTGTGCACAGAGATTTAGTTTTGGCGCCTTACACAACATTAAGAGTGGGCGGCACGGCTGACTTTTTTGTGGAAGTAAATACCGAAAAGGAAATAGTTGCTGTAATCAAGGTCGCAAATGAGGCGGATGTGCCGATCACGATGCTTGGCGGAGGTTCGAATGTACTTATTAGTGACCGGGGTATAAGAGGCATTGTCGTTCGGGCGCGTCATGGAGAGATTTCACGGCCGACCGGCGATATCGTACGGGCGTCTGCAGGGGTAACGTTGAATGGACTTATAAGGTGGATGGTACGACGAGGAATTAGTGGTATTGAGGCTTGGGCTGGAACGCCCGGGACTGTCGGCGGAGCAGTTGCGGGGAATGCGCATTTTGGTGGCAGCCTCTTAAGTGAGAGGATCCAAGGAGTGGGCTTGGTTACGGATGGCATGAAGGAAGAACATGTGTCGGTCTCAGATATGAAGTTTGGGTATGATGCGAGCAGAATTAATGGCTCCAATGAGGTTGTTCTGTGGGCCGAGTTTAAAACAGGCGAGGCAAGCCAGACTGAATTACTCGAGGCCGCGCGGAGTTCATTGCGGTTTCGAAAAACGACTCAGCCTCTTGCAGAACCTAGTGCTGGTTGCGTGTTTAAAAACCCAATAATGACGGATGCCGCGCGAACCTCAGGGATTCCTTGCTCGGCCGGGGCGCTGATTGATGCAGCTGGGTTAAAGGGTTGTCGTGAAGGAATGGTGCAGGTCTCTGAGAGGCACGCGAATTTTTTCGTGACGCGTCGGAAAGCTACTGCATCAGACGTTAAGGGGCTGATGGAGTATTGCCAGCAAACTGTGAAAGAAGAATTTGGAGTGGAGCTTGTTCCTGAGATCGCTCTTCTTGGAGATTTTGACTGAAGTAGATGCCCAACAAATCTAGCGAAAGAACTACCTCAACACTGGTCGTTGAAGGTGGCCACAAACTGAGTGGTCGCATCGATGTCGAAGGTAATAAGAATTCCGCATTGCCATTGCTTGCG
>CAZWKO010000249.1:0-4617 GCA_964634925.1 uncultured Vicinamibacteraceae bacterium | reverse complement strand
ATTCAAACCAACATAGTCGTTTCTGAGCGATGCATTTGGATATCCATCACGGCAGAGACCGGCGCTTGTGAGTCGGAGCATGAGTCGTGACGCGTATCGGGGTAGTGCTTATGGTGAGTTCACTGCCCCTGTGGCTAGTGTTGCCGATCCTGCCATTTATTGGTATTTCTATTGTCGCGAAAGCGATGGTGGCGACGGTCGTTGTCGTGGTTGCTGAGCTGATGTTTTGGGGAGGGGCAGCGTTGGCAGGTCCTGCGGCTGTTCGGCGCGTGAAGGGCTGGTGGCGTAGCCAGCCGAGTAAGTAATTTTCTCGGGCTGGATTTTGCAATGCTGCGCGCAGGCCGCCTGACCTTGAATACCACCAAGAGGAAACCTGGCGGTATCATGAACAGAAGAAGGCGCCCGGTATGCGCGTGTAGCTCAGCTGGATAGAGCGGCGGCCTCCTAAGCCGCAGGCCACAGGTTCGACTCCTGTCACGCGCGCCACTTTAGTCAGCTGGACACGGATCGAGAACGCATTAAATGATTTGTGAGGATTCGAAGGATTTAATGTGATGAGTAGATATCGGTTAAGTGTGTTTGGGCTTTTGGTAATGGTGGTTTGTGCCTGCGGCAGTGGTGGTGCGAGCAAAACCGGCGGCGGTGTTGGTACCTCGCCGATTTCGCCGACTGCGGCAAGCACACCGACGGGGACAACAGTCGAACATGAACTAGGCGTGTGTGGGGTCACAACATTCGATTCAACATAAACACCAAACTTCGTGCCGATTGTTATCCCGGAGACTGACCCGATGTACGGCGTAGGGTGGCATTACTGCATGAAGGCCTTTGGCGTCTCAATGTGGGCGGTAGAGAAATTCCCGGAATCGCTACTGCGGCATGTGACTGCAGTAACAGCAGAGTTACTCGACAACAATGAAGATGGAATTGTTTTCGATCCTTCACTTAACGCAGAGTTGGTCAGAAATTATGCGGCCATGTATCTCGTGGATGAGTCAGAAAACTTTTCACAATTCGATTTTTCCGATAGCAGCAATATCCATCGGTTTAAGGTCACGATCTCTCAGCACAGCGGTGAAACTGATCCGTTCGGTAGTTTGTGCGCAGAACATTGTGGTCAGCCGAATGATGTAACGCTTGAGGAGGTGTTGCATTTGATCCAAACGGCAGGCTATGCGTTTGCACATCCGGATCTCAGCATGGAAGCGCCAAGTTTATTGACGGACGCGATGGCGGTGGCTCAGGCAAATGGTGACTACAATAGTGATGGCAATCAATGTTTCGGGGAATGTGCGGGCATTGAATATTTGTACTGGGGATTGACGAGCCTAATGGGTGCACAGGGTGCACCAGGACGTTGTGCGGCGATATCTGCGGAATGGAAATTGTGTACGAGCGAGAAGGTTCAGACTAGAAACCCAACTCTCTATGCGCTACTGACGGATCCCATTTACCAGCTCCCCACGCGATTGCCTGACGGGCACTACCAATAGCTAGGTAGGTTAGTCGCGTTAGACGCACGTTAGCGGTTCTTGTCGACGCGGACGAGTCGTTATGGAGGCCCGATGGCACGATGGGCATAGTGGTTCCACCCGAATACTTCCTTTACGGGCATCGCGAGATCCCAGCCTTGCTGGACAACTTCGGGCACTGAGTAATTGAATTCAAATGGAAAAACGCAGTGTCCTTCAAATTCTTCGTTCCACGATCCAACGATATAGACGGGTGCAGGCAATTGTGCTGTGCCGAGTTCGCCCCGCCATGTCTGTTGTATGTGATATTGCTCATGGACCTGCACGAGAAGTTTCATGAAGTCTGCGTATCCTGAGCGACCAAGCAGAAGTGTCGGATGGGCTGGTTTCGCAAATCCTGGAGAGAGGTTGGGTATGACGTGGATATTGCGTTGGGTAAATCGATTATTGAGGTTGGCGACAGCGTCGTACGTGCGTCTGAGAATACGAACTTGGTTTTCGATGTAGGACGATGACATATGGATGCTCGCGACTGTTCCACGTTTCAGATTTGATGCGTGATGATAGACATGAATTGCATCAAAGTTTTGTGTACGCCGAAGTCGATCGTCCGCAAATTCTCCAGTGGCAGATAGATACATTTCCTCGCCGACAATGTAGGGCGGTGTGCCGTAGATCTCTCTGAAGATATCTCTCGCTTCATAGACCATTGCGTCTATAGACCAAAATTGCCCACTGAGTACTGGTAGGCGTCCCCATGTATGTGTTCCAAAAATGAATAGCACAGGACGGTTGTCTAGTGTGAAAATGCGTGCGGGTGTCTCATCGCGAATCTCTTTAAAAAAGAGAGCCATTTGGCGGAAGTCCTCTCGGAAATCCTTCTGCACGTCTGCTCGGATAAAGTCGATGCGGTCTCCGGTGAAGGGTAGTGCGATTGTGCTTTCGTAGAGAAGACAAACGTGACGAGTACCCAAATTGGAGGCCTTTAAAAATGCACTGCGGTAGTTTGCCTGATTGTCTTTATTGTGACGGACGGGAATCCAACTCAGTGCATCAACAGTCACGCCGATCTCATTCTTTAGTTGATGGAAAATCGGCTCGACTTCTGGATCGTATGAAAAGTAATCGCCGCCTTTGTACCGCACCGTTTGCCAGCCAGGAGGTCGGTCGAGGTCGTTATACCAGCCGTAATGCCAGGCAACCGTAATGGGCCGTTGCGGTGTCACGCCAGCACTCTGGTAAAGGTCGAGCGAAGCGAGGCAGCTGTCAACCGTTGTACGATCAACGACGCCGCGACCGAAGACATCGGCTCGGGGTTCATAGCCGGGGGCAGCTGCAATCTCGTAACCACGCTGGGCGTACAAAGCCCGCTCCACAATAGCGCGGTCCCGGTCGTCAATGACACCATCTCCGTTAATGTCTGCGACGTGAGGTGTCAGTATGAGGGGGGATTGTTGCGCGAGCAAAGGAATATTTTGTCCGGCGGCAGTGGCGGCGAACGCGGATGCAGCGGATAAAAATTGTCTCCGGCTGGGCATATTAGAAATACGAGTGTTTCTGGAATGGAATCGTTTAAACGAGCGCAAGCCTAGCATATGCGATGAAGCTATGTGCGCGATAGAATTCCAGAATTGTTGTCTTTTGGTAGAATTTTCAAGGTACGACACAACATATGAAAAGAACAGAGCGGCATCACCTGAAGGAAGACCCGCTTGCTGCGTGGGTTTTAGGCATTCGAGAGATGGCGGCCGGTAGAGGGGCTGCGACAACCATTGTTGGTGCAATTGTAGGCATCGGCATTTTAATAGGTGGTTTATACGGATGGCAGCAATGGCGTTTATCGCAGTCTAGTGAAATGCTTGCTGCCGGGATGGCGATTGTTGAGGCATCTGTAGCGGTCGACGGTGACGACCAATCTGTTGGTGAAGGCGCTTACAGTTCGGTCGAAGATAAATTTGAGGCTGCGCTGCCGCTGTTACATGCAGCAGCGGATACGTATCCGGGGTTGCCGGCTGGAATTGTTGCGCGTTACCAAGTCGCGGCGCTGTTGGTCACCCTGGGTCGTACGGATGAGGCAGTTTCACAATTCGAACAGGTCGCTGAACTTGATGCTGACGGCGTCTACGGAAGTATGGCCCGTCTTGGCCGGGCGGAGGCGCTGTTGTCGAATGGCGATTACGAACAGGCGATAGCACTTCTTCAGGCTGAGACGACCTCGACGGCTGTGGATGTGCCCATCGACGCGGTTCTAATGCGACTAGGTATTGCATATCAGCTGGCGAATCAGGAAACCGAGGCGGTGGCGACGTATATGCGTCTACTCGGTGAATTTCCGGCATCACAGTATCGGTTCGATGCGCAGACAAAACTCGACAGCTTAGCGGGTGGCGGCTAACTTTAGGTCACGAGTTACCTATGTCTGCTGACAACGCTGCTGGCAGTTCAGGTCTTCGGATCGGACTGATCCAAATGAGCTGCGTTGATGACGTTTCAAAAAATCTAAATACTGCAGAGGAGGCTGTGCGCGCAGGGGCTGCCAAAAGTGCGCAGGCGATCTGCCTGCCGGAGCTTTTTGGAACGAAGTATTTTTGTCAAACCGAGGATTCGGATCAATTCGATTTCGCAGAACAGATTCCTGGACCAACGACGAAACGGTTTTCTGCGGTGGCCAGGGAATTAGGGGTGGTGCTGATTGTGCCGGTGTTTGAGAGGCGAGCTGCTGGGATCTACCACAACTCTGCAGTCGTGTTAGATGCGACTGGTGAAACATGCGGCGTCTACCGAAAAATGCACATTCCTGACGATCCACAATTCTACGAAAAGTATTACTTCACACCTGGAGATCAAGGCTATTTAGTCTTCGATACGGCGTTCGGCCGTATAAGCGTCTTAATTTGCTGGGATCAATGGTACCCAGAGGCGGCGCGTTTAGCGGCATTGAGTGGTGCGCAAGTTATTTTTTATCCAACGGCGATTGGCTGGACTGCAAATGAACCAGTGAGAGTGCGACAACAGCAACAGGACGCGTGGAGGACCGTGCAGCGGAGTCATGCGATCGCAAATAGTGTTTATGTGGCTTCAATCAATCGGGTATGTATGGAAGGCGTTGGGTCTGGAACAGACAGCCTG
Organism: uncultured Vicinamibacteraceae bacterium; assembly: GCA_964634925.1. Classification (GTDB taxonomy): domain Bacteria; phylum Acidobacteriota; class Vicinamibacteria; order Vicinamibacterales; family UBA8438; genus DTWD01. Next base: position 16 of record CAZWKO010000249.1, on the reverse strand, counting down.
GAATTTTGGGGCCATT
>CAZWKO010000248.1:0-4636 GCA_964634925.1 uncultured Vicinamibacteraceae bacterium | reverse complement strand
TTTTCCCGGCGATTCCTCTAATGCAGGATATATGGTAGACACTACCCACTTCTTAATCTCTGAACGCCTTTCAGGTGTTTTGGTATTTAATTCAGATTCAAAGTCATCAAGTATGATTCCAGTATAACGTACATCAAGTTCTGAACGGCCACGCAGGCGCTGTGAAGTACCCTTAGCTATCATCCTATCGCCCTTGGCAGTAACAATATCTTTTTCAGTCCACCTGTTGCCATGTATGTCTCCAGCCATTTCACCAAAATAGTACCTTATAAACTTATTTACTTCCAAATGAGTCTTAACATACTTCAAGTGGTCAATAGCCTGTCCCTGTTCTTCAGCAATCCAAGCTATAAACTGTTGCTCAGTTTTAGGACTGAACAGCATCTTATGCAGAATTGCTGCTTTTGACAGTATTGACTTACCAAAACCACGCGGTAGTATATTACATATCCTAGCACCGGGTTTAGTGCTAATCAGCTTATTAGCTACTTCAGTATGGAATTCAGGTGAAGTACTCTTATTAAGAAAGTCCTTTGGCAGGAATGCCCTTCCAAAATAGAGTAAATCAGAATATGAATTAGCCAATACCTCATCGGCATGCTTCATTTCTGATGGAGGTGGATTTATATTAAAATTATCGACCTTACCCAACTTATAATCCTATATATACTATAATACAGCGGTACTGTTATCTCTTATATCGAGCCAACCATCAAACCAATTTTCTATCATGACAGGCCTACTACATTGTTTACTTTACTGGTATTGGCAAATATCAATATATCGCCGTCACCATACACTGAATGACAGAATCTACAGTAATAACTCCTAGGTACTCCATTTTCCTCGAATATTATCATTTTGTCATTATCAGTCACACTGCGCTCGCATACAACACAATTATCAATATCAGTATCCACTACAGGCATACTGTCTATCGATACATCACTAAAACCGTCTTTAAGCAGAATCTTTTTCTCCATGAGATATCAATTTAACACTGGCCCCTCCAAGCTGTGCCAGTTTTTCTTTGGTGAATCCTTCAAATACTGCAAGAGACTCTGTCTTCTTCTCTTTCGGAAACATACCAGCTATTTTCATAAGCATCTCCAATGCCCTTAACCTATCTGAATCCCTAGCACTTTCTTTATCAACTATCGTTTTTGCTGTCTCAAGCAAATAATCTTCATCTATACCGGCTTTCAGCATAGATTGCTTTATTTCTTCACTAACCAATTTACTAACCCTTTCTGTTTTTAACAAGACTGTCGCCTGATTTTTAGCGTATACTTCCTTTTCTGTGGGATATACCTTTAAGTAAGCGTTAGTAGGATTCATACCGCTGGCAACATATTTAGCGAACAGGCGCTCTCTTTTTGTCAAATTAGGCTTATTAGCCCTATGCACAGTACTATTTTCATGTTTTGACAAACTATATATATTCTTAGGAGGAACTCCAGACATAAGGTGTTTACGCTCACTATGCCGTGTACCAAGTACTGTAGTAACCAATTCTCCGCCGCTTTTCATAGATAGACGTTTTATAATCCTGCATACCTGACCATCATCAGTAAGAGTCCAGCCCTCAGTAGGAGCATCACGCCAGTTATCGTATACATAGTCTTCAGGAAATAGTTCCCTAAACTCATCCATGTCAGCAAACACAGGTTCTTGATTACCTTTTACTAATTTATACCGCGCCACTCCCGACCTTATTATTTATTATTTCTTAGCTTTTTAAGCATTTTGCCTCCGGACGCGGCTTTATTGCCGTCTATCTCTTTGCCCCATAGAAATGTCTTACCATTCACTATGTCAACAACCTCAAGACGAAAATCTCCATTAGGAAACCAATCTACTACACCAATAGCATGAGCCCAGTTAACCTGACGGTTATTAAGCCACATATTAGTCTCCTTGGACATATCCTTCAGACAACCCATAGAAAAAGCATGATGAGCACCGTCTACGTGGGTAACTCCAGCACGCTGTACGTCATGAGTATGTCCATATACTATATTCTTACCTAAATTCATCGTATGCTGTCTAGTGTGGTTAATTGTTGAATAATGACCGCCGTGGTAAAAGTACAATTTACCAATACGCATCAACTTTCCATAGGGATAGTACTTATATCCCCTAGAATCAAGGTTCATTACGTTCTTATACCTATATTTGGACAAGTACGGGTATTCCTCAACAAACATATTCAGCCAATTATCGTGATTTCCTTCAATCATGTGCTTTTCTTCGCATTTTACCTTTTTCAGCGCCTTATCGAACAAATCAAGACCAGCATTTACTTTAGCAGCCTCAATCTCCAGCTCTTCAATAACGTATTCGAGAGGAGGGCGGCGGCGTCTTTTGTACTTGAAGGGTGAAACGCTCTTCCACTCTCCCAAATCGCCTAAACAGACGAATATAGTGGGTTTTACTATTGAAATAGCCTCTAAGGCGCAGTTTATGGCAGAATCATCCTGAAGTGGAAAATGCACATCAGGTATGATTATAGCCCTACGCTTCTTGTTTTTCTTTGTTTTTATCATTTTTCCTACTATATAATACTATCTTATTGGTTTTGCGGGACATATCGGTAGCAACGTCATCTCTAAGCATACCAATAGCTATTTTCCCGCCTTTTTCTTTAAAATCTTCAGCTCCCTTACCCATTGCTTCTACGACTACTAAGTGGCGTAAGTTGCAATCGCAGCACCATAAGTAAAAATGTGCCTCAGCGTCAACCGCAAACGCTTCATCATCAAATGTCCTAATATTCATTTCTTATACCCGGTATCACTACTTGTTCAAAATACTGGCAATCATCAGCTTGGCAGGGTTTATCAGCATATTTCTTGTCTATTTTCTGATATACAGTACCGTCTACCCTTTTCATCATGGCGCCTATGCATATATTGTTTACCCAGTTACAGCAGTACTGTTTAGCCTGTGTCAACTTTTTCTTCTTGTCAGCTTCATACACAAGGCAAGTTAAGCAAAAATAATGAAAATGTCAAATCCAGTGATTTCTATTATATAAGCGTACTATATATATTATATATATAAGCGCTATACTATATACTATTTCTTCTATATACTATACTATTACTTATACGCTACAAAAACTGGAAAAAATTTTATATAATATTTTTTGGTGGTAAAAGCGCTGAATTTAAGGGAAATAGGAAAAATAGGGGTACTATGTGTGTGGGTCTTTTATGTGCCCCCATACCCGGTCGTTCCTTTTTCGAGTTGTAGGGAATTTCGTTGAAAATTAATTATACATAATGTATATTCTATGACATTGTGATATAATTACTTCAATTTGTTTTATAAAAAGCAACGTATCAATCACTATTTTTACTGATATTATTTCTTGTTTAGTATCATCGCTAGCGTTAATATTCATTGATGTCAATCAATAAAACAAAGGAGAACAGATGTCAATAATAAAATACACTAATGCAATGTTAGCACAAGTGAAATTAATATTCATGGAAACTAACAGTGCTGGTGAACAAGAGCTTAACCAAGAAAAATTTGACACTTGGAAAGCTGAGCAGGAAGCTCAAGGTAACACGTTTCCAACTGGTAAACGTGGCAAGGTAGTCGACACTGAAGAGTTGACCAACGTGAAGGAGGCTATATATACCTCACTTAAAAAACTCCCTCATGTAGCTACATCAGGCAAAAAAGGCTATATATATGATGATATAGGGCAATTAGTCGAGGCTCAGCTATTACTTAGGGTAGTCGAACCTAATAAAGGAGGTGTATCACAGAAGAGATTCGATAATATTAGCAAGGCTACCAAGGAGGGTATGAACAAGACTACACCCAAGAAGAAGAAGAAGTAATATATAAAACAAACTTCTTTTCCTATTAAAAGGCTATTCATATATTTGGATAGCCTTTTTTTATGAAATATATTAAAGATACACATACTTTACACGCTAAAACCCTCGGAAGCGATGCCTAGTATAAACTTATCGCTAAACCAAGACCATTTAACACTAATTACTAGAGGTAACGCTAGTCAAGGTACTATCTATAAAAGAACTATTCCAACGCAGTATTATACAGCGAACAAAGCAATAACAGATGTACTAAAAGTATTGCGTGATACTACAAATATACGCGTAGTGTATAAAGACTGCGTAACTGGACTTAGATATGAAATAAACTCACGTAAAAGCGCACCTCCTGAAGATAAATACAAAGGGCTTCCAGCGACAACTAGATATATTCCGGACAGATTAATTACTCTAGTAGCTGAATGTAATAGCGTATATTTTGATAAAGTAAAGAAAAGCAAGATTAAATATTTAATGAGCGAATACGATAGTAAACGTATGGACGCTGAAACATTTGAACGCAAGTTTAACCAAGTAATCAGTAAATATAGATGAGGGGCGACATTATAACAAATAACCCTCCAAACCCACAACAGTCGCTCCTCGTCTCCTATAATAGAAAGGTAACGCATGAAGAATATAATAGAATTCCTACATGACAGCGTAGTAGTTGCATTTTTCGCAGTTATGACTGTTGCAGTAATCTATGGCTTAGCGTTGATGATATGGATAATCGCGAGCTAATAGATATAAACTTTATTAGACGCTTGCATAGAACCCAAGAG
>CAZWKO010000247.1:0-4663 GCA_964634925.1 uncultured Vicinamibacteraceae bacterium | reverse complement strand
CAGGCATCAAACCACCGCACGGTCGGAGCTGGTGAATCCGTGCGTCACTACGCGCGGTTTCGTCCGGATCAAGCCGAGGATTTACGTAGTTTGTTTGAAGTGGTTGAAGCTACAAAGGATTGTGAAGTTTTGATAGACGACCGACCGGTGCCATATGCGCGAGAGCTTTGGTTGCCACTCGTGTGGTTCTTACTTCTCAAATGATGTGTGTAAAGAGTGTCCTTCATAGGCGGATTATGTTCCGTCGGAGGAATATGGAAGAGAATCTTTTTTGTAGTGTTTTAGCGAAGCGGCTGTCCGCCCCGTAGTCAAGATCATCCGGTCGACGAGATTCCCGTTGTCTTTGCAGGAGGTAAAGCCAGATTCATGCGTGCGTTGTTGAGTGTTTCGGATAAATCAGGATTGATTGAACTCGGCCGAGGACTGGTCGACCGAGGTGTTGAACTCATTTCAACGGGAGGCACCGCTCGGACTTTGTCTGAAGCCCAACTTCCGGTTATCGGCATTTCGGAGGTCACCGGATTCCCAGAGATGATGGATGGGCGTGTCAAAACACTACATCCAGCTGTGCACGGCGGTATTTTGGCGCGACGAAATCGGCCGGATGACTTGGAAGCAATTCTTGGACAAGGTATCCATCCAATCGATATCGTCGTCGTTAATTTATATCCCTTCGCTCAGGCTGCAGAGGCTAAAGATACAACGTTCGATGAACTTATTGAGCAGATCGATATTGGTGGGCCGAGCATGGTACGCGCAGCCGCAAAAAACTTTCAAGACGTGATGATTATTGTTGATCCAAGAGATTATCCGAGAGTGCTTGGGGTTCTTGATGGCAATGGGAATGACAGCGTTACCTTCAGATTTTCGCTTGCACAGAAAGCTTTTGCACATACTGCTGCCTATGACACAACAATTGCGACGGCATTGGAGGCAGTTGATACTGACGACGGAGCACCGTCGCGGAGTCCTGTAAAACTCGATGGTATTACACCGGATCACTTGCTTGTGAGGGCTGCAAAAATTCAGGATCTTCGTTACGGGGAGAATCCGCATCAACCTGCCGCTTTCTATGCCGAAGGCGAGTGGGGCTTTGGTAGCGCTCAGGTGCTTCAAGGAAAGGCACTGTCATTCACGAATTTGCTTGACCTAGATGCTGCTGCACGTCTCGCGCTTGAATTTGAAGACCCGACAGCAGTTGTTATTAAGCATACGAATCCGTGCGGTGTGGCGACCGCTCCTTTACTCGAGAGGGCTTATGTCCAAGCACGAGAAGTCGACTCGCTTTCAGCGTTTGGCGGAATCGTTGGGGTAAATCGGACTCTAGATGTTGATACTGCGACTGCGATAGCGGAAACATTTATCGAGTGTGTCATTGCGCCTAAGGTAGATGACGAAGCAGTAGAAGTTCTTTCAGCAAAGAAAAATCTTCGGTTGGTTGTTGCTGACTTTTCTTTTGAGACTGAAAGTAGTCGAAAAGATGTTCGGTCAATCATGGGGGGATGGCTCGTTCAAGATAGAGACCGGGTGGTGGAAGGTGCGTCCGAGTGGTCAGATGGGCTAGAGTTATCGCCCGGAACGGTATTGCGGGTCGTGACGAGGCGTCAACCGACCGAAGAAGAGTGGGCTGCACTCCGTTTTGCATGGCGTGTATGTGCACACGTCAAATCCAACACAATTATTTTTTCGTACGCGGACCGGATCGCGGCTGTGGGTGCTGGACAGATGAGTCGTGTTGATGCGGTAAATGTAGCGACGGCCAAGGCTGGTAAATCTTTAGATGGGACGGTTGTCGCGTCTGATGCTTTTTTCCCCTTTCGTGATGGTCTTGACGAAATTGCATCTGCTGGTGCGACGGCTGTGGTGCAGCCTGGTGGGTCAGTGCGTGATGAAGAGGTTATTTCGGCAGCTGACGAGCATGGTGTCGCTATGGTGTTTGCGGGTCGGCGACACTTTCGACATTAATGGCTTCCGTAGATGTTTGGTCTGCAAGAGCAGCCGCCGGGAGTGTGATCAAGACGAGTAAGAGCATTAGGAACTCAGAATCTCCAAAATTGTACTCAAACATTCCCGCCGTGAGCATGCAAGCAACTGACGCAAGACCGGCTGCTGCTAGTGCGCGTGACCGCGGGTGACGATATTTTTGTATCAACTCGATCACAACCATCACCACAAACCAGCCCCAGAGTAGGAGAGCAGGGAGTCCACGTTCCGCAGCGATTTGTAGAGGAACATTATGTAAATGTTGATTGATTTCGTTTACCCCGGTTGGTGGACGATAGTCTGCATAGACAACTTGAACCATTTCAGGGCCAACACCGGTAATTGGATGGTCTCGAACCATCGCAGTCCCGGCAGTTACCATTGCGAGTCGATCACGGTTGGTGGGGTCTTGGAGGTCAAATGTTGAATAGAAGCGTTCAATTACAGGCGCAGGCGCGACGGCAAAAAATGCAACGGCCGCAATCGGTGCGATGACAAGCAATCGATAGTTTTTGAGCACAAGCAGTAGACTTACACCTACGCATGCTCCAAGTAGCGCGTTACGTGTCAGCGTTACGACTAATGCCACTATGAGCGCTGGTAGAACAATGAGTGCCCACATCCGCTCACTGTTTCCAAACAAAATTCGTGAAACAGCGACCGTGATAATAAGCATAAGTAATCCTGAATAAGTCATGTAGTGTCCCATTGAACCGGTTGGGCGTTGTCCTAAGTTGTCGTATTCAAGGATTGCGTACTGGATGACACCGATGACGGCAGCAACAGCTCCGACCGTCAAAACAACTGTTGCGATTGTTGATGCTCGCTGTCCTTGTGCTAGTCGGAAGATCACCGGGACCACCAAAAACAGTAAAACTTCTTTTGATTCAATAAAACTAGTCAGTGGTTGGAGGGAAAAAGTGACACTGAGTAGAGTCCAGGCCGCGTAAACAACGAGTGGCAAAAAAAACTTTGGTGCTAATGAATCGTAAGGTTGGGTAATAACAAGTCTTGCCCAGAGTCCGACGAGCACGGTCAGAATGATCGATGATACAGCGATTGAAAGAGGAAGTGCGAACACAAACAGTACGAGTAGGCGCCATGCCCATGTCTCCGTGGCAGTGTGTGCTATTGCGGTTGTAGCGAGCAGATTGTGTGATGTCATCTGGCATCCGCTCGGCGCCGATGTGCCCCAATCTTTTAATGAAGACGCCTGGCTGCAAACTGGCTACGAATCGATCGTGGCCTCTTCAGTGAGCATTACCGGGATATCGTCCTTAATCGGATAGACTCTCAGACATTCACCGCATTTTAAGCCGGTTTCATCAGATGTCAGCACGACCGGCGTCTTGCAGGCGGGACAAGCTAGAATCTCCAGTAGTTCTGGGGCGACACTCATGCGTCGGTGTTTCACTATAGCAGGAACGGGAAGTTTATTCCTTGTCCGACGTACTCCGGCTATGGAAGAATCATGAGGCTAATGAGTTTCTTTTATCACACGCGCCTCGGATACGGTTGTTCGGTCGCTTTGTATGCGGTCATCGTATTCCTGTTAACAGGGAGTGGGAGTGCCGTAAGTGCCCAGTCAGTCGCTGGCCAAGCATTTGACAATCAAGCCTCATCGTATCGCCTGTTTATGCTTGGCCGGTATCTTGAAGACGAAGGTGAACTTGAGTCTGCTATCGTCGCTTATAGCGATGCTGCTCGACTCGATACAGAGGCTGCTGAGCCGTTAGCGGAATTGTCAGGACTATTTGCCCGTGCTGGACGGGCAGATGAAGCAATCGAGGCTGGACAAGAAGCCCTTGCCAGAGATTCTCAGAATCTGACCGCCCACCGGATTCTTGGCTTGACATTTGCGTCATCTGCTGGAGGGCGCGAAGGTTCAAGTCGAGACGTCACCCGTGCCATTTCTCACCTTACTCAAGCGCGCGGGACATTAATTCCTGATTTACAAGTTGACCTAACGCTAGCCCGTTTGTACCTCAGAACTGATGCGATAGATGATGCGACTGAGCTGCTCGAGGAACTTGTTCGTGACGAGCCAGGAGTGACAGAGATTTCCTTGTTACTTTCTCAGGCACATGAACAAGCTGGTCGCCATGACATCGCTCTTGAAACGCTTGAAACAGCTGTTATCACCGGAAGGCCCTCTTATCGTGCTTTGGCACGGTTAGGTGAGATGTACGAACAGCGTAGACGCTGGCGAGAAGCAGCGGGCGCTTATGCTCAGGCTGTTGCGCTGAATCCACGAAACGCGACTGTGCGTCGTCGTCTTGCGGGGGCATTGCTGGAGTTTGGAGAAATAGATAGAGCTAGGGGAGTACTGCAGGAACTTATCGAGATGCGCCCTCGGGACGCAGCGAGCCTGCACCTGTTAGCAGAAGTTGAACTTGAGTTGAATGATTTTACGGAGGCTGAATCGATTGCTCGGCAACTGGTGGAGCTCGAACCAGAAGGCTTGCGTGGACCGTTTGTGCTCGCTCAAGTACACAGTAGGCGCCGTGAGTATCAGTCCGTGGTTGATACTTTACAGCCTGTAGTAGACGCGGGTCGCTCGCGCGACGTTCGTCCTGAGCGACTAGCCCAGTCTATTGCGTTGCTTGGGTTCGCGCATGAACAGCTTGGTAATTTTCAGGTGGCTGTTCAGATTTATGATGGTGCCAACGAGGTAATGCCG
>CAZWKO010000246.1:0-4686 GCA_964634925.1 uncultured Vicinamibacteraceae bacterium | reverse complement strand
TCTCATTCGTAGTCATACCAATGCCAAGAGCATCGAATGTCGCTGATGGCTGTTCAAACGGAAAGGTCCCAAAGAAAATCTTTCGGTCGCCACCTTGAAACACAAAAAGTAGCTCCATTAAACCGAGGTCACTGTCCAGTTCTCCCATTACTAGCGCAGTCATAAGTAAACCGGCAAGGCCGACAACCCCACACACGACACCCATTTCGAAACCAGCACGGACCCGTCCGCGCGACCACGCAAGAAGCACAGGTGGTGCCAGCAACAGCACATTTGTTGGTTTTGAAAATATCGCCACTCCTAACAACAAAGCTCCCGCAATGGCAGTCCATCGACCGTGCAAACGCCCGCCCCAAAAACCGTCATCGAGAGGCGCGACCTCCTTATAGAACCAGAGAAAATAGGCATAAAACACAAGTGCTGTGTGGAAAAGATCTGACGTCATATACACCGCGTAGAGAGGGACGATGGTGGCTCCAAGAAAACCCAGCGTATATGTGAGCGCAAGCCACTCTGACGTTCTAACTAAAAGAAATCGATAACCAAGAAACAACATACTGGCAAATAGCGTGAGGTGAAACACCCACATACCGTTCAGACCTAAAAGCCAGACATACGGTGCAGCTGCCACAGAATAGGCGAACGCTTTTCCAAAATATAAGCGGTCATTTCGTCCATCTCCACCACGCTTGAGATGAATACCTTCTGGTCCTCGATGGTATACATGGTAAAAACGTTCTATGTCACGTGGCTCATAGACCAGGTCGCGATCATGCGCCATGCTCAACGCCATGGCGACATAGGTCGCCTCATCCCCTTTCAAACCGTACGCCGTTCGACCCACATCAACCGACAGTGCCGCGTAGCAACCAATGGCAAAAACCACCAAGGTCGCCGCAAGACCCGTATCTACGCGACGTAACATCCGAGTTAGAACTGTTTGTTCCGTTCCCACTATCGACACTCTGTGATTATGAAGGATGTGCTGTCCCAGACAAGAAACTGAGGTCAGACTCCGCTACCACGGTTCTTCCACTCGGACGCGATTCGCTGCACATCAACTCATACAACTGCTCCATCTTTCGGACAAAGGCATTAATGTCATATCCCGCTCCTGTCTCCCGGGCACCAGCAGACAGGCTGAACCTCTCATCAGGGCTTCGTAAAAGCCTTGCCACCGCTTCGGCAATCGCATCGCTGTCACGCTTCGGAACGACGAGAGCATCCCGTCCATCATGAAGGATGTCAACGAGACCATCGGCGTCCGTTGCAACAATAGGCCTACCAGCGGCCAATGCCTCAAATGCAGTGAGTGGCGTTCCTTCCCACAGCGAAGGAAAAACGACTACGTCAAATGCATCAAAGGCAGCAGCAACATCACGCGTATAGCCCGAAAAGACCATACGGTCCGCAAGTTTGAGTTCAGCAGCTTGAGACTCAAGCTCAGCGCGCAATTCGCCTTCGCCGACGACACAAAAATACGTATCTGGATGCTTCTCTAAAATCAAACGAGCCGCAGCAACGAAATACTGGTTCCCTTTCGACGGCATCAACCTCGTCACCGTTCCCACAACCGGTTTGTCCACCGGAAGCCCTAACTCCTCCCGTGCATGGTGCCGTTGTTCCGGGCTGCGTGGCCTCGAAAACTCCTCAACCGGGGCCCCGAGGTAGACAACCCGCGTGCGTTGCTCCGGAATCAACCGTGCATTGACAACAAAATCTGCTGTAGACCGAGACACCGCAATCGCAAGGTCCGTGTATGGCTCAAGTAGATGATCAGCAATCTTCTGAAACCACGGTGTATCCGTAAGATTCGCGTGTTCATGGAGAACGGTCGGTATATCACGACGCACTGCCGCCAGTCGGCCGAATGTCGTTGCGCCATAACCGTGCATATGCACAACATCAGCACGCTGCCGGTCCAATTCAGCCAACAAGGCGGGCAACGTCATCGGATCAAATTTCGATCGAGACATATAAGTCACATCGATGCCCATATCCTCCAGTCGGTCCTCCGAGGTGTCCGGGTCACGCAAACTAATGAGTGATACGCGGTAACGTTCCGGTCGAAAACGAGGCAACATCCATGCAAACAGCCTTTTGACTCCATGCATGCGAGAACCTGGCCAGCCGAGATGGTCGCAAATCTGAACGATATTCAGTCGATCACCCATAGAAGCTCTCTTTGTCATCCGTCATAACAGTCCTCGCTCAGAATACCAAGCTGCAGTCTTCCGAATGCCGGCACGTAATGTCGTCTCCGGAGAAAACAACAGCTCCGTCCGAGCACGGGTCGTATCGAACGCACGACTCTTGATAAAAAAATCCACGCGACGACGGTACAACGGTGGTTCAATCTTGAACGGCACACACACAAACTCGCATATCGCGCCCAGAAGCCAGACCGGCCAAACTGGGAGGTGCCAACGTGGCGTCGATGCGCCCAGTTCTTCTGCAATCACCGCCATCAGCTCTTTGAGCGTCGTATATTCGTTTCCAGCCAGCAAATATGTGCGTCCGACTGCAGCAGCGCTCTCGCCGCATCGACGCAAGCCATCCACAAGGTCATCGATAAATGTGAGGTGATAAAACACTTCGCCATCACCAAGCAGCGGAATACGACCCCGGGCGAGACGAAACATTTTGAGAAACCGAGTATCTCCCGGACCATAAATACCAATAGGCCTGGCAATTACAACCTCAATATCATTCTCGACTCCAAACCGGCGTGCGTATTGCTCCGCTTCAAGCTTGGTACGTTGATAGATATCCCCCGGGGAAAGCGGCGCATTCTCATCTGCCGGTGGATTCTCCACGTGCCCATGGACACCGCCAGTACTACAATGCACGACACGGCCGACGCCAGCACATAATGCTGCCTCGAGAAGGTTTTCCGTGCCAACAACGTTCACCGAATGGTACGTTGACGCCCCATGACCAGCCGTCCGATAGGTCGCAGCGATATGAAAGACGACGTCAATGCCTTGACACGCTGCCTCGAGCGACGCGGGATCGGTTAAGTCGCCGGCCACAACCTGAACCCCCGAATCAGTTAGATCGGCCGCTCGCCCGACGCTTTCACCTCTAACCAATCCCCGCACGTGATACCCATGGGCAAGCAAGTGGCGAGCTAGGTGTCCCCCTGTAAAGCCTGTTGCTCCCGTTACAAGTGCTCTCACGTTAGGCGTGTATCCCTTCGTATGGTTCGCCATTCCGAACCCGGCCACCAAGCAACATGTTGTAAGCCGACGCCGTCCGAGTCACATACATGTCTCGACTGTACCGCGTCTCGGCCAACTTGCTCGCGGCTTCCGCAAACACGTGTCTGTCCTCGGGCCGTTCGATCAACCGCAAAAGTCCAGCGGCAAGCAGTTCTGGCTCCGGAGGGACAAGAAGTGCCGTTTCTGGTGTTAGTACCTGAGTATGAGTTCGTAGATCGGTCGCCACAATTGGACGCCCCGATCGCAAGTACGAATAGATTTTTAGTGGCGTGTTCGTTCCAGACACACGCGGTGAAACCAGAATATCGCAGGCAGCAATGAAGCCAGGAATCTCTTCCGGCGGCCTCTGTCCCGCAAATACCATCGGACTGTCAGAGGCCTCGGCCAAACTACGTGCGCGCGCGACTTGTTCAGGCTCACCGCCAACAACCAGTATTCGCGCATCCGGACACTTCCGTGCCAGACAGCCCGCCGCGACGGTGAGTAACTCAAGCCCCTGATATTCTTCAAACGTCCCAGTGTAAAGAATAAGTGGCTGCTCTGAGCCAATCCCGTAGTTCGCTCTTACATCCTGGACAACCTCAAGATCATCTTCAACACGCGTCATTTCTCCACCCATGACGTTTTCAATTAGAAACGCTCGGTCACCCGCTCCGACTGCAACCACCGCATCCTGTAGTTCCTGGCAAATCGTGATCACGACACGAGCACTGTCGATCATCTTTCGCTCAGCCCGCTCAAACAAACCACGCATCAGTGACGAGTTGGTGTATGCAAAGTTTTGCAGTTGCTGTGGCAAACTGGAATGCATGTCATACAAGTGAGGAATTCCCAATAATTCTGAAAGAAGGGCTCCCAATACACCAGCTTCCTCATGCGAATGAATAGCATCATAAGGAACCATCAGGGCCTGTCGAAACGCAGTCATAGCCAATAGAACGTCAAGAACAACTTTCACGATGGACGGTCCGATCCGAACTTTCGTGATGAACGGAGGGCGAGAAGACCGCACGATACGTAGATGCGGCATTCTCACATCGCGACCAAACGGATAGGTTACGAGGTCGACCTGGTACCCAAGTTCACCCAGTACCTTGATGCGGTGATATTCGCTAAAGGGTGTACCCCGCGGCTCGAAAAACGGCTGGGGGGCTAACATTAATATGCGTGGGGCGCGCTTCACATCCTGTCCCCCGCGGGGTTACTCGTCTAACCGGTTCCTTTTGATTAGAACCGTAACCTCGCACCAACAGCAACTTGGACTCCGCCGGCGTCGACGGACTGCGTTCCACTAGCGGTAGCCAAGTCAACCGATCCACTGGACCAACGCACCATAACCCCAGCACCAACACCCACAGACGTACCATCAACAAAGAAACGACCTTCATTACGACCTTCATTAATCTCAAAAGTATCCGCCCTAATACCCCCATTCGCAGTCACAAATAACGATCCATCAAAATCA
>CAZWKO010000245.1:0-4691 GCA_964634925.1 uncultured Vicinamibacteraceae bacterium | reverse complement strand
AGCCGGCGATAGCTCGGATTATGCGCAACAGAAGCTACCGACTACGAACGAGTCGACGGGGACTAACGATACGTAATACCAATCGTTTGTTGCGGGGACGCTATTCAATTCAAGCCGGCAAAACCGGCTATATCGACGAAGCTGGTTTTTGTCTTGCGACGGTTATTAAATTGCCTGGGAGGGACCCTCTAGCCGTTGTTGTTCTTGGAGCTGGCTCCAATTCTGGCCGATTTCGCGAAGTGCGTCGGCTTGTTGATTGGGTGTCAACCAAAGGCCAGTCTCTTCTTGAGCCTGCCACGCTCCGAGCGGATTGAGCACACTCTTCACTCTCTTCGATACTAAGTGGGAACGTTATAATTCGGCATCTGTTTTGACTGGCAGACGAGTTCTTGACTGTAGGTTTGTCGGTTTTAGTTATTTGATATTTGTAGAAGGAAGGAATACCCATGCGTGAGGTAATCATCATTGGTTCTGGGCCGGCCGGCTTGACGGCGGCAGTTTATACAGCTCGAGCGAACCTTAACCCGCTGCTCATTGAAGGATTGGAAGCAGGCGGGCAATTGATGATGACAACAGAGGTTGAGAATTTTCCTGGTTTTCGATCGGGAATTTTAGGTCCGGAGCTGATGGCTGAAATGCGTGCTCAGGCTGAACGTTTCGGCACGGAAATTGTCCAAGGCGATGTCTCAGCGATTGAACTTGGCTCGGCACCTTTTACAGTGACGACCAATACGGGAACGCATCAGACGAAAGCATTGATTTTGGCGACGGGTGCGTCGGCCCGTCTGTTAGGTCTCGAATCAGAAAAAAAATTAATGGGGCATGGTGTATCTACATGTGCAACATGCGACGGCTATTTTTTCCGCGATAAACCGATCGTCGTAGTTGGTGGTGGAGATTCCGCGATGGAAGAAGCAACATTTCTGACAAAATTTGCATCGCACGTGACCCTTGTGCATCGGCGAGAGGAATTTCGTGCATCGAAGATCATGCAAGATAAAGCGCGGGCTAATGAAAAGATTTCTTTCGAGTTGAACACTATCGTTGAAGACATACAAGGAGTCGAACAAGGGGTCGTTACGGCAGTGGTTCTTCGAAACACAACGAGCGGTGTCGTCAGGAATTTAGACGTGGATGGTGTATTTATCGCTATTGGCCACACGCCCAATACGAGTTTGGTTCATGGACAGATTGAGCTTGATGAGAACGGCTATATAGTTCCTCAGCAAGGCACGCGAACGAGTGTACGTGGTGTGTTTGCGTGTGGCGATGTCCAAGACCACGTTTATCGTCAGGCGGTTACGGCGGCTGGGTCTGGGTGTATGGCGGCGATAGATGCTGAGCGTTACCTTGAGGGTGGTGTGGCCTAACCGAGAGCGATTGTTAACAGCGAGGCTGTCAGTAACAGTGATTAGCCGTCTAGATTCTTTACTGAATCCATCCGCCTCCTAATACCAAGTCGTCGTTATAGACGACGACGGCTTGGCCGGGTGCGATGGCTTGCTGCGGTTCTTCAAATTCCAATCGTAATTCACTGTCATCAGCCCACACACGGCACGCAGCAATAGGATGGTGATGTCTGATTTGGGCTGATACACGAGCTCCTTGTATCGGGGCGTCAAGTATCCAGTTTACGTTAGACGCGGTTAGACGGGTTTGTTCAAGCGTATGCCTAGGTCCAACCGTAACGGTATTTGATTGTGCGTCTAAGGCTGTGACGTATAAAGGTTGTTCACTGGATAGCCCAAGTCCCTTACGTTGGCCAACGGTGAAGCGATGTACTCCGCCGTGTTCTCCGATTGTCTCTCCAATCTGATTGACGATGTTGCCTGTTGTGCCGATCTCCGGTTTTCGTCGTTCGACAAAGTCTGCATACTGTCCATCGGGCACGAAGCAAATTTCGTGGCTATCCGGTTTGTCAGCCACGTTGAGTCCGTAGTTTCGCGCATGTTCTCTAACAGTACTCTTCGAGAGTTCACCGAGAGGAAAGCACGCCCTAGATAACTGATCTTGGGTTAGAGAAAAAAGAAAGTACGACTGATCTTTATTACGGTCAACAGCGCGACGGAGCTGATAAATGTGTGAACCGTCTGGCGCTGTCAGTTTTTCTATTCGGGCGTAGTGGCCTGTCGCGACGTAATCGGCGTTGAGCCCGCGCGCGCGCTCGAGCAAACTTGAGAATTTAAGATCACTATTACACTGCACACACGGAATAGGTGTTCTTGCATTGATATATTCATCAACAAAGTGAGCAACGACATGCTTTTCAAATTGTCGTTCAAAATTAACAATATAGTGCGGTATGCCGAGTTGTGCTGCTACGCGCCTGGCATCAGCAAGGTCGTCAAGTGTGCAACAAGAACCGAATTCATATTGACCATTCATTTGGTCGTATAGCTGCATGGATAGCCCAATAACATCGTGTTTATTGCCCGTAAGCAGAGCTGCTGCTACTGAGGAGTCAACACCGCCAGACATTGCTACTACGATTCGCATTAGGTTCTCAAGGCGACGTGGTGACCCGATAATTGCCGTCGCTTGGTCACAATGGGAGGTAATGATTCGACGACTCGGGTTATCTGTTCTTCCGTATTTCCAAGGCCAAGACTAAATCGGATCGAACTTTGGGCGCGTTGAGGAGTAAAACCCATTGCCTGAAGTACATGAGAGGGCTCTAGGGTCCCTGACGAACAGGCAGAGCCTGTAGATACAGCGATTCCTTCCAAATCGAGGGCGATAAGAAGAGCTTCCGCCTCGATGCCTTGAAAACTAATATTGGTGGTGTTGCTGATTCTTTGACCTGTACCGTTTAGTTCAGTGCCGGCAACATTACAGAGAATATCTGACTCGAGACGATCTCTTAATTGGCCAAGTCGAGATGTTTCACTAGTCAACTTGTTTGAGGCAACTTGAGCAGCAATACCAAGTCCGGCAATGCCAGCGATATTTTCAGTTCCAGCACGACGGTTTCGTTCTTGGCGACCACCAGTGAGACTTGAGGTGAGTCGTGTTCCTCGTTTTATCCATAGAGCACCAACCCCTTTAGGTCCGTTGAATTTGTGTCCAGAAATTGAAAGTAGGTCTACATCGAGTTCGGTAACACGGATTGGGTGCTTACCAGCGGTCTGTACTGCATCAGTGTGAAACAATGCGCCGTAAGAGTGTGCGATCGACGCTAGTTCATTGATGGGTTGAAGTGTGCCGATTTCGTTATTTGCGTGCATGATAGAAACGAGAGCGGTCTGTTCAGAGATCGCGTCCTTAAGATCAGCTGGATTGATAACGCCAGAAGCACCAACCGATAGGTAAGTAGCTGTCCATCCGTGACGTGTGAGATCTTTGATGGTGTTTAGAACGGCTTCATGCTCGATCGTAGAGGTAATTAAGTGACGTCGCCCGGTTGGCTTATGTAATCCAGCGGTGCCGCGAATCGCGAGGTTGTCAGATTCTGTGCCACCTCCGGTAAATACTATCTCTGCTGGCTGTGCACCAAGTAGCGCAGCTACGGTGCTGCGCGCATTGTCGAGTAGTGCCTTTGCTGACTGGCCAAATGTATGCACGCTTGATGCGTTGCCATAGCAGTTTCTGAGTACATTAGAAACGGTATCTACAACAGTAGAATCGACCGGGGTGGTGGCATTATGGTCTAGGTATATGCGCATCCATTCTGATCTTACCATTGGCCCTAACCCTCAGCAACGAAAGGACTAGACAGGATTGTGTCGCTTTCGTATACTCGATTGACGTTGATGTTAGCGTCAAGTTGCCAGGCTTTTTGGGCTACAGCTCAATCAAGTACGAACCGGAGATGTCCTCATGTGGAAACGTGAAGAAACTGTTCGTCCTTCGACCGCAGGGGCGGCGACGATCAATGAACAGGCGCAGTCTGTATCAACAAGCTCGCCTTCAAAAAATACCAGCGAGGATACTAAGCGCATTTCGAGAGACGTCGTCAATGTCGGCAAATCGGTGGTGATCAAAGGTGAGGTAAACGGTAGCGAGGACCTGACGATTGAAGGCCAAGTCGACGGAAAGATTGAGCTTCGTCAGCATATGCTAACGATAGGGCCGAATGGGAGAATCACGGCAGAGGTGTTTGCTAAGTCGGTGGTTGTTCTTGGCACCGTAGCTGGTAATGTAACTGCGACCGAAAAAGTCAACATTCGAGAAAGCGGTTCAGTGGATGGAGATATTACGGCTCCGCGTGTTGCGATAGCGGAGGGTGCGCATTTCCGTGGCAATGTGGATATGTCGACGAAAGTAAGTAATTCACCTGCAAGAGCAGAGCCGAAAAAGATTAAAACTGGAACGCCATCATCAAAGATAACCGTTGCTCGGACGACATAGTCTTTTGACTGCGGTGGTAAATTGGTCTCCTGTTGACGTCGCGGTAAGAGTATGGGCCAATCACGTAATTGGCGATGCGATTGCCTAGAAGCCAAAGACCTTAGCTCGGTGTAGGTTGGTGTTCGGATTTCCTCGCGGCGCATTATAAGCAGTCTACTTCTTGAAAAATCATGCCACGGCCAGTTGTTGCTCTACTTACAGATTTTGGAACGTTAGATCATTATTCAGGGACAATGAAGGGAGTAGTTCTTGACATATGTCCTGACGCGAATGTTGTCGATATTTCTCATGACATTCCACCACATGATGTACACACCGCGAGTCTTGAGCTTGCAGCTTGCTAT
>CAZWKO010000244.1:3409-4692 GCA_964634925.1 uncultured Vicinamibacteraceae bacterium | reverse complement strand
CCCGATGTTCTAGTTGTAGCGATATCCCAAAGCATTCCGATAAAAGTTCTGGTGTGAGCGTTTCACAAATAGGCCCCTGAGCCACGGAGGAACCCTTCGCGAGCAGCAGGATATGTGTGAAGCCTGGTGGGATTTCATCAACATGGTGAGTGACCAAGATAGCGCTTTGGAGTGTTTCGCTGTTAGCAATACCCGCGAGCAGGGAGACAAATTGTTCACGTCCAGTGAGGTCTAGTCCGGCAGTCGGTTCGTCAAGGATAAGTAGTGGTGGGTCGCTCATTAATGCTCGTGCGAGCATTACACGTTGGCGTTCGCCAGCGGACAGTGTGGCGTATCTGGCATTTGATAGAGCCTCACACTTAAATTGTTTTAGTAATTCGGTTGCTTGTTCGCGGTCGGTGTCACTATACGTGTGCCACCAGGGTGTTAATGCTGCATGGCGTCCGGTCATGACAATCTCTAAAGCCGATAGGGATGGACGCACCATGTCGGCTAAGGCTTGACTAGTGAATCCGAGTTTTGTTCTCAATAAACGCACGTCGGTTCGGCCCAACCGCTCGCCCAGTATGTCGATGTTTCCGTGCGATGGGTGCATATAGAGACCAGCCAGTTTGCATAGCGTGGTTTTGCCGGATCCATTTGGGCCAAGGATGACCCACCGTTCTCCTGAAAGCACACTCCAATTAATGGCGTTCAGAATAGTGCGACCGTCACGCTTTAACGTGACATCTGACAGGGATATTACGGCTGACGATGGCATGGCGCATATTATTAGACTTCGTGGAGAATAGATGCATCTTTATCCGCCTTCCCAACTGGGTCGGCGACATTATGATGGCTCGCCCTGCGGTGCAGGCAATTCGAGCGGCGTCGAGTCCGGTTCGTCTCGTTGCGATGGCCAAGGCGTCACACTTGCCTTTAATTCGACGATTCGGACTATTTGACGCCTTTGTGGCTGCACCTGAAAACACTGGTGTGAAAAACCTTGTGTCGGTTTGGTCAGCGGCTTTCGCTATACGTAGTTACAAACCGAATGCGGCTGTTGTGATGGCGCCTTCGTTTGAATCCGCGTTTACGACATGGTTAGCTGGTATTCAGGTTCGGGTTGGGCATAGTACCGATAGTCGGCGTTTGCTTTTAACGAATGCGATTGGTTTACGCACTCAGGTTCATCGCGTTGAAACCTATCTCGATTTAACCCGGGCTTTGGGAAGTTTCGGTGTAGTGCCACTCCCATCTCTTTCATTGGATCCGAGTGACCATGGGTACGTCACGCAACTTTT
>CAZWKO010000244.1:0-3399 GCA_964634925.1 uncultured Vicinamibacteraceae bacterium | reverse complement strand
TCAGTCGATGTCGTGGGATGCTGCTGTTCGTCCGATTTTTTTAAACCCTGCTGCAGCGAAGATTCCACGAGCGTGGTCTTCGAGTCGATTCCGGATTTTGGCGGAGCGACTGTCCGCGCAGGAAGGGTCGAGACACGTTGTTGTACACGCGCGGCCGCCTTTTCCGGAGAGTCAGGATTGGGCTCAAGCACATGGAATTGCATTGGTGTCAGACGCTTCGTTGCCGGAGTTGGCGGCGTTGCTCGAACGGTGTTCATTGTATGTCGGCAATGACAGCGGCCCAGCTCATCTTGCGGGAGCGGTTGGTATTGATACCATTACGATTTTTGGTTCGTCAGTGCCTAGTCAAACCGGCTCCGGTGCTCAGCATGCGCTGCCAGTCGGTTCGCATTCTGCTGTTTCAGCGACATTTGAATGTGCCCCGTGTCGAGAACGGTTTTTTGAGGATTGCCCGTCGCCTCCTTCCAAAGACGGGCGTCCGCCTTGCCTGGAATCAATTTCTGTCGATGACGTTTTAAATCAGGTCAACCAATCTATTAATGCGAACCGCTCTTAGCTAGCTGTCGTCTGAAGGAAGCGCACTTTTCAGTGCTTCCACTTCTTCGCGTAAGCGCTGAATTTCTTTTCGCATTTTCGGCAACCGACCGAGGTCTGCTTGTTGCCGTTTGATGTCTTTGAGGGGGCGCGCCGGTGTTCCCCAGAATACTTGTCCGGCAGGAATACGTTTGCGTGTAGGGATACCGCATTGGGCGCCGACCATGCCGTAGTCGTCGATACGGCAATAGTCAGCGATTCCAACCTGACCTCCGATCATAGCTTCGCGGCCAATAGTCGAACTGCCGGCGATCCCAGTTTGGGACGAGATGATTGCATGGGGGCCGATCTGGACGTTATGTGCAACTTGGCAGAGATTGTCGAGTTTGGCGCCGGTGTCAATAGACGTTTCATCAAAAGCCCCGCGATCGATGCAACTATTTGCGCCAATTTCAACATCGGACTTGATTCTGACAGTCCCGACTTGAGGGACTTTGAGATGACGTTCGCCATCGAAGACGAACCCAAATCCGTCGGCGCCGATGATGACGCCAGCGTGAAGAATTACCCGGTCTCCGACTTGTGATTCCGGATACAGGACGACCCTCGGATACAAGATAGATTGTTCGCCAATGTGGCAATTTGTACCGATATACGCACCTGGAAAAATAGTAGTGCCCCTTCCGATGTGAGCTCCTGCCTCAACAATTGCCCATGCGCCAATCGAGGCTGTTGGGTCGATTGCAGCATCAGGTGCAATGAGAGCTGTTTCGTGGATGCCCGGGACCGGTAGTGTGGGAGGGGCGATCCACTGAGCAGCGCGTGCGAATGCGATGCGTGGTTCGTCAACGACAATGACTGTGCGTTGAGGAACGTTACCAGGTGGCACGAGGATGCACGACGCTTCGCTTGCTGCTATGCGATCAACATATTTGCCCTCGGCGTAAGCTAATGTGCCTGATGACGCATGTTGGAGGCTTCCTATGTCATTCAGTGGGGTGTCGCCGTCGCCATGTAATGTTCCGTCTACGTAATCTGCGACCTGTTGTGCTGTTTTCATATGTTCTCCCGCGCCGTGTGTTAACTGCCTGATCATACTGGGCCTTACACCTATATACTTTACGAACGCTAGGTAATGGTTTCTTTGGTTGGCTATTGACGCTTCGCTTCAATCAAAGACAGGGCGATATTTTTACCCGTAGGCAGACGGTTTGTAGCTTTTGGCCGCCGGTTATGGCTAACCTATAAAAAAAGCATCTAAAGCGGGCCAACGGAGAAATAAGTTTTTGCAAATTCATATTGTTAACCCAAGCCATTTTTCTTTTGGGACAGGCTTTATTACGCCGCGCTGGATGTATGTCCTTGCTGCGGCGACGCCCTCGAAATGGGGAGACCCGATTCTGAGCGATGAATCGCTCAAGCCATTTGATACGGGTCAGCTGGGCGAGGGAGATGTTGTCGGTATTGGTCTACATACCGGGAATGCCCTTGTTGGCTATGAACTTGGACGTCGTGCGCGTGAGCGGGGCGCATGGGTTGTGTATGGCGGGAGTCACCCGACCTTGTTCCCAGAAGAAGCTCTTGAAAAAGGTGGAGCTCACGCCGTGGTCAAGGGCGATGGCGACGTCACCTGGGGCCAAGTGATTGAAGATTGCGTGAATGGAGATCCAAAGCCGGTCTATGAGGGTGGTCGGGTCGATGCCGGAAAATTCCGGAAGGCGCGCTGGGACTTAATGGAACGAGATAAGTACGCGTGGGCAACAGTGCAGACCGTTCGCGGATGCCCGAAGCACTGCTCGTTTTGTTCGGTGTGGCGGACTGATGGTCAAGAACCTCGTCAGCGTGAGGTAAATCCGGTTATTGAGGAGATCGTTGAACTGCGACGCATGGGTTTTCGATTCATTGCATTGGCCGATGACAACTTTTATCCGGTGACTCTTGATGACCTGAAGATGGCGGCGCGTCGTGACGACAAGACACGGTACAACGAGCTTAAGGCTTTGCGTGACGAGCGGTTCGAGTTGATGTCTCTAATGGCGCAACTTCCTGATGACCTGAATTTTTTCACCCAGATCACGATGGAGTCTGCTGAAGACCCTGAGTTTTTGGATGCGATGCGTGCGGCGCGTATTAGAGGGGCCCTCGTTGGCATCGAAGCGGTGACGCCTGAGGGTTTGAAGGATGTGTACAAAGATTTTAATCTTGCTGGCGAGGAATTAGTTGAACGTCTGCAAACCTTTAGAGAGCACGGAGTCTATATTCTGGGCTCATTCATTTTCGGTCTTCCCAGTGACCGTCCCGCTACTTTTGAGGCGACGGCTGAATTGGCGAAACGCGCTGATATTGCCTTTGCTCAATTTGTTACATTAACACCGTTTCCAGGCACAATCGATTTTGAAAAATGGGAACAGGAACAGGGTGATGAAATTCAAAAAGTGGACGGCATTCCAGTATCTCGGCACTGGTTGATTCCACAGGAAAACAGGCCCAAACTTCTGACACCTCATCCGGTGATGTCAGGCGAGGAAATTCGGCAGGGCACGCAGCAAGTATGGAATAGTTTTTATAGTCTAAGGGCTTCCTGGCAACGCTCTAGCATGCTTAAAGCGATTAGAAATCGTTTGATATTTGTTGTGGCGTCGAAGGTGATGCTGCAGGCCTTTGGTAACACTGGGTTATCAACGGATAGCGCTCGTTCGTCACGTGCGACAAAATTGGGTGGCGTCGGATTTTCTCTTTTGCAGAAGATGTTTGCCGCAGCGCCGATGCCGGAACTCCAAGTTCCTGAGACGCCCCCGGCGTCAGATGCTCCTGCCCCGACCGCGTTGGCAAGCTAGTATTCTTTCGCGCGCCGTACTTTTCTTG
>CAZWKO010000243.1:4408-4694 GCA_964634925.1 uncultured Vicinamibacteraceae bacterium | reverse complement strand
CAGCCGTGTCAGTGGTTTGTTCATCACGGCAGACGACATGCTTTATGCAATCGACTCAGAATCGTCTGAAGGTAATCACTACGGCTGGATGGATGGTGTTCGCATCGGTCCGGCAGGTGAAGACCTGGTGACTGGATTTATTCCTCCACACATTCCTGCTGAAGGACGTGTTTTGCAAGGTCTTGCCGGTGAAGGCATTGCGGTGGATGCAGACGGCAATGTGTTTGTGGCAGAAGGCCCGGCCTCACGCCCATTTGCCGGCGGCGGACTGACGAAATACGTCGCG
>CAZWKO010000243.1:0-4398 GCA_964634925.1 uncultured Vicinamibacteraceae bacterium | reverse complement strand
GGCCAACAACCCCAAAACCGCCTGGCCACGCAACGCGGCACGGGCGCGGGGGCCGAACAGCTCCACGAGCCCTTCCTTTTTCATTACCTTTTGAAACTAGGGTTTGAGCGGGGTTTAGTAGATGACAAGAAACGTCCCGTCTGGTTCGGCAACCACGGCCGGCAGACTCCCGTCCGGGATCTCGGAACCCGTGCCGGAGTCGCCAATCGGCTGGTCTGCGCTGTCGAATTGTTGCCAATGAAATGAGCCGCCGGCTTGCCAGCTAATGGCATCGCCCCACACGAGAAGAGATTCTCCGAGGTGATTAATGGCGACACGTGGGTTGCGTCGTCGGGCGTCAGCCCGACCACTTGGAGATACCGATTGTCCAAGGGACTCTGTCTTTGTGAAATAAACTTGCCCTTCTGTTTCCCAGGCCACGGTCATACCGGTCGGGCTATTCGTAAGTCCCGTTGTTGAAATAGGGCAAGCATTGATTTCCCAGAGATCGATTAATTCGTCAGAAAAGGACACCCCCTGGTCGCGGGAGGCTAAGAGACGTTGGCCTCGCCGGATGTTGTTTCCCGCTCCTCGGTATGAAACATACACCCCTCCGGCATCATCTGTCCGAGCGTGTAGTGCACAGCAGTCACACGCTCCTTCGCTTGCGCGACTAATCGGGCGAGCGGCTGTAAACCGTTCTCCGTCGTCATTCGACATGGTCATGAAAACCGAACGTTCAGATTCCGGTGGTGCGCCGGTATGCCAGAACACGTACACGTTGCCCACGTCATCGGCGGCGACTGAAGGCCCTGCCTCGACTCCTTCTCCAGCGGCAAGGCTGAATTGAGGTTCGAAGGCTGTGCCGTCCTCCGTTGTTCGTGTGTATAAAAATTCTGTCCGATTGAGTTTGAACCAGACAACATGGACACGATCGTTTTTGCCGAGTGCGAGTTGTCCGCCATCGATTGGTCCGATACCAACGACTGTGCTAGGTTGACTATTGACATACATAGGTTCAGACCACGTCGTCTCGTCCATGTGTCGTGTCACGTAACGTAGGTCTCCCGAACGCGGTTCGCCTTCAAAATAAACCACATGCACAGTGCCAGTACTATCAATGACGGCGTGTGGCAGGCGTCCGCCTTCAGGCAATCGAAGCAGGCTAACCGTTTCGCTTAAATCAGTCTGATCATTAGAGCAGCCTGTTAAAAGAGCCGCTAATGCCAGACCGGACAGAATCTTTCTGACAGTCATTTGTGTCAGCCTATCAGGGAAATTGGACAAAGACCGTATAATCCCGCGATGGCGACTAAGGTGTCGGGTCTTGTAGTTAGTCTCATTGGTCTGGTCGGACTGGGCGTCGTGTTGTCGGCGCAGTCCGAACCTTCTGATGCCGCTCAAACGGCACGCTCTGCCTACTACCATACTCGCACGCGCCTTGCGGACGATGAAGCTGCGTTTCGCGTGCATCGGCCTGCATATTCTTTCTGGCAGCATATCTTTAGGATTCCTGATGGGAGCATCATTTTTGGCAGCGCAGAAGACGGTCGTTTGCTGGCCACATTTCCATCGCGAGGCAATTGGGCGCGTGACGTGGTTTGGGGGGAAGAGCGGCTCGTTGGGACGGTGGAGGGCCGGCGGTTCTCACGGCGACTCGGAGACAGACGTGATGAAGTGGAAGCATTGCTGGAGTCGGCGGTTGGGCCGGTAGTACATAACCCGACGCGCGGGCGATTTCTTGAGCCACACGCTGAGCGATACGGGCCGTTTCTTGGAGAGTGGGGCGCCATTTATGAGCGGTTTGGTGTTCCAGCGGAAATTGGGTTAGCACAGGCAATTGTTGAATCTGGACTTAATGGTCGTGCACGCTCAAGTGCACGAGCCCTCGGGTTTTGTCAGTGGTTGCCCCGTAACTGGAACGCATTGAAGCGTCTCTCACCGCATGTGATCGAAGGATACAATCAGACAACGCAAGCGCCATACTGCGCGGCGTATCTAACGATTCTTGCCACGATGTATGGCAGTTTTATCCCGGCGCTATCAGAGCATCATGCGGGAGGGGTCAATGTAGGGCGTACCGTGATCAATGGCGAGCGTCTGGGTGGTCGTGGTACTCGCGAACAATACTTACTGGGTTCAGATTTTGCGCGCAGTCTCAGGCAGATTTCGATCCAGCGATATCGGCAATTGTTTCGGACATACGGGCATCGGTCGGCCTTGTACGCTGAGATGGTATTCGGCAACATGTACAACGTTCGTCGCTTGATATGGGAAACACCCCAAACAAAGATTTTTGCGATGCGTGTGCCAGAGACTACCTCGATAGCGACGATTGCAGAAAAGACGGGGCTTTCACGATCTGAACTGAAACGTTTCAATCCAGCGTTAGTTCGTCGGGTTCCCCGCCATGCGAATTTGTACTTGCCTGAGTATGTAGAAGATTTTGGAGAAGATGTGTCTTTTTGGCATCTCCCTGCCAGTCCCGAGTATGCGGAGGTGCTAAACGATTTTGTCAGACTCGATGCGACGATTCAGGCTTGGCATGAGCCCGAGTTTGAGCAGATCCTTCGTGGGTTTCAGCAGCGATTTACGGATACTGGGACCGAAGAGGGCACGGTGATGGCGACACTCTTGCGGTTTGTGATTGGGAACCTAACAACGAGTCGGCGAGCGGCGATTCTTCAGGAGTTTCGGGATAGTGATCGTGTCCGTGAGTTGTTCGATCGGGGTAAGCGTGAGCTTGCGTCGCGTAGTGGCAGTGAATAGAAGCGCCTACTGAGAATTCCAGGAGGTGTTTTGGTAGAGAAGTGTTGTCGTATCTGTTTTAGGGGGTTCGGCCGGCGGATAATACTTTCACAACTTTTTGCTGTTT
Source organism: uncultured Vicinamibacteraceae bacterium (assembly GCA_964634925.1). GTDB lineage: Bacteria > Acidobacteriota > Vicinamibacteria > Vicinamibacterales > UBA8438 > DTWD01. Next base: position 1,544 of record CAZWKO010000243.1, on the reverse strand, counting down.
GAGTTGGATTAAGGTCGATAGGATAAGTTATGCGACGGCAACGAATCTTCGTGAGTAGCATTGTGCTTTGGGGTGTCTTCCTACTTGCCTCCACGATTGTTGGTGCGCAGGAACAAACGATTCTGGACGCGGTTGAGGCTGAGCGGTCTCCTTTAATCGAGACAATGGGGGAACTCGTCTCGATTGAATCAGGTAGTCGTGACCCGGAGGGGTTGAGCGAAATTGCAGAGGTCATTAGTGGTCGCTTGCGCGCTTTGGGTGGCGAGGTTGAACTGATCAGTCATGACGACCCCTATGTCATGGTTGATACGCCAGCAGAAATCGGTCGGAGTGTAGTTGCGCGGTTTCGTGGTCGTGGCCGTGGTCGCGTACTCCTACTTGCGCATATGGACACGGTCTATCAGCAAGGCGAACTTGCTGAACAGCCTTTTCGTGTCGATGACGAGCGCGCCTATGGTCTTGGCATAGCAGATGACAAACATGGTGTTGCACTCATTCTCCACACGCTTGCCGTGCTTGAAACCCTTGCATTCGATGACTACGAATTAATCACGGTGTTAATTAATGGTGATGAAGAGGTTAGTTCTGCGGGATCGCGTGAATTAATCACCAGACTCGGCACTGAACACGATGCTGTTTTTTCGTGTGAGGGTGGTGGTGCAACCGACCGATTGGCGCTGACCACAGCAGGAATTGGCGCTGTTTTGCTTCGGGTGCGTGGGCGTGCCTCTCATGCTGGTAGCGCCCCAGAGCAAGGTCGTAATGCGCTTTACGAACTGGCGCACCAGGTTCTGCAGATGCGAGACCTGACGAATGCGAATGCGGGTATCAAGCTCAACTGGACGATCGCTTCGGCAGGAGCGACACGCAACGTAATTCCTGCTGTTGCGACTGCGACCGCAGATTTTCGCGTGCTTCGTGTGGCGGCCTACGACGAAGTTGAGCGTCTCGTTCGAGAGAGAATTCGTGAGCAACTAATAACCGGGACGACGGTTGACGTCTCGTTCGAACGGCGACGGCCTCCCCTTGAGGCGACGGATGAATCACGCGCGCTAGCTGCGCATGCACAGTCGATTTATCGAGAGCTTGACCGGCGATTGACTGTTAGCGACCAGGCTGCTGGTGGTGGAACAGACGCGGCTTTTGCCGCACTCGAAAGCGATGCTCCTGTCATTGAAGGTTTTGGCCTGATTGGTTTTGGCGCGCATTCCGATGCACGTGAGTCGGTTGATCTTCGTTCGGTGGTTCCACGTCTGTATTTGCTGACCCGGATGGTCATGGATGTGGGACAGGGTCTTGCACCGTAGTGGCGTCGAGCGACCAGAATAAAAAAAGGGAGCGAACAACTGTTCGCTCCCTTTAAGAAAAATACGAGTCACTACGACGACATGTTGGGTAGTGACTATTTCGGCTGTCAGTCGCCCTCTGGCAATGCCAGCGCAACAAGCGATCCAGGAAATGTCCCGCCTTGACCAATCTGGACAACAATGAACTGCCGTCCTTCATGTTGGTAGGTCATCATTCCATATTGGCCGATGGCTGGT
>CAZWKO010000242.1:0-4697 GCA_964634925.1 uncultured Vicinamibacteraceae bacterium | reverse complement strand
ATAGGAAGTTCGTCTTCTGAATCAGTCGATTCAAAGGGCGCTAGATCAGACAGAGACTCTTGCCCCCCTCCCGACATAGCCAAAGCTATCTCATCGGAATTCAACCCGATGGCTTCACCAAGCGCGATCACAAATCCTGCGGCTGATGCAGGTCGAATAGCAGGATCATCGGCCAGCCCGTTTCGAAACGCCTGTTGAAGTCCTGACGGATCTGCCACATTCACACTCTCAACAGTCACGAGACGCGCCAATACCTCATCGCCTGTTCCCGCTAATCTTTTGCCCGTCAGTAATTCGTAAGCAAGCGTTGCAACCGAGAAACGGTCGGCTTCTGGCCCCCAACTACGACCAGCAATTATTTCAGGGGCTGTAAAAGGGCGACGCAGCGGAACCTGTAGTCCAACGTGTTCCAGCGCACTTGCCACACCAAATCCATTCACTCGGGTAATATCCGGCGCGACGAATACGTCGCGAGCATGCAACCCACCATGCATCACTCCACGCGCATGCGCTGCATCAACAGCCGCCGCTAAAGACCCCACCAACATAACCATCTTGTCTGCCGGTAGAGGAGTGGCATGATGAACCGCAACATCAAGCGACTCGGCCGTTACATACTCAGTCGCCAAAAAAGGAATACCGTCTTCAATACCAGCATCCAATGGAATGACAATGGCTGGATGCGAAAACCCGACCTCAACGATTCGCTTTAATGCCTCAATAAAAATATTAGCTTGCTCAGGTGTGAAATCGAGACTGAAGGCCTTGACTGCAACCAAGCGGTCGCTTTCAGGATCGTAAGTCCGAAACACTGGTCCAAGAACGCCAGTGCCTATCTGGTGCATGACCCGAAAGGGACCGAATGAACCAGGAGGAGAGAATAAGCTAATGTCCTCGTGTTTCAGTGCTTGGATTCCTCCGAACGGATATCCGGATGGTACCACGGACGAACAGCTGGTTCAATGATTACGCCATAAAGACACTTGTATGATCAGTGCTTTCGCACTCTAAGAATGGTTTGCAAAGTACAATTACACAGTGCCCGCCGACTCGTCGCAGCTCAAGACACCCAACGGAATACCTATCGATTCAAGAACGCTTCCATGGAACAGTCGCTTTGCCAACGACTATTGTCACGAATTTGAACAACTGCAAGAATTTTTTATAGCAAACCCACAACAATCAGATAGCTGGCAAACCGTTATCAATGCCCGCCGCGCGAAACCAACAGACCCAAAAATTGGAGAAATCCTCGTCCAACAACTTCAAAAACGTGGCGCACCCCAAGCCGCTTTAGACAATGCGAACAAACTCAAAAGCAAGAATTCTTTCGCTATCGTCACAGGACAACAGGCTGGACTCTTGGGTGGCCCTCTGTTCACAGTGCTTAAAGCGCTTACAGCCATCAAGCTTGCCCGGCAAGTTTCTATAGACCATGACATTACCGTCGTTCCGATCTTTTGGATTGATGCAGAAGATCATGATCTTGAAGAAATTAGCAGTTGCCAATTTCTTGACACAAATATGAATCTCAGCACTATCACACTCCCGCTAGATGTCTCTCCGGGAACAACAGCTGCGTCTATTCGCCTCAACGCATCAATTTCCGAAATCTTGGAACAAATCACTGCAAAACTTCAACCAACTGAATTCACAGAAGAAACTCAGAAAGAACTGCAAACCGCTTACGCCCCTGGAAATCGTCTTGTAGAAGCCTTCGCTCGCTGGCTCGACGCTCTACTTGGAAAATATGGACTCGTCACATACGACGCATCGGACCCTCGAACAAAACGTATAGCCCAATCACTATTTGCTCAAGAACTAGAGACCCAAGGGCAAACGTCACGACTTGCTGCAGCAGCCGGCTCAGCTATGCAAGCGAAAGGTTATGCTGCACAGGTCTCTCCAAAATCAGATGCGACCGCATTATTCCGCATCGAATCCCAGCGAAAACCAATTCAGATCAGCAGCTCTGGCTTCTTGGTTGACGGGCAACCAATATCCGATCAGGACATGCGCGCCGAAGTCAAAGACAAGCCAGAAACTTTCAGCCCTAACGTTTTATTGCGTCCACTGACACAAGACGTCTTGTTTCCGACAATCGCATACGTAGCGGGACCTCATGAGCTTGTTTACTTGGGTCAATTAAAAGAAGTCTACGACTCTTTTGACGTTCCTATGCCCATGATCTATCCGCGCACTAGTGTCACAATCGTCGACTCGTCAACCGTGAAATTCCTTGATCGAAACAACATCGATTTCGTGGCATTGCAACCTCAAGATGATGTCGCGCTAAATACGCTACTTGCAGCACAACTTCCTGATGAAATCAACATGGCAGTTTCTGCAATCAGCCGAAATATTTCTGAACAACTCTCAGCTGTTGAGTCAGCTGTATCAGGCATTGACCCAACGCTTGTAGGCGCTGTCAAGTCAACCCACGGACGGATGGACAAAGAATTACGCAATCTCAGAGCAAAAATCATTCAAGCTGCTAAACGTCGTGACGAGACACTCCGTCGCCAATTTTCGAGAGCACGTTCGCAGAGCTTCCCGGGCGGTTCACCGCAAGAGCGAAGTCTCGGCTCTATCTATTTCGTCAACCGATACGGAAAAGCATTCTTGGACAGACTGTTAGAACAAATTCCGCTAGAAATAGGGAGACACTGGCTCCTCACCGTATAAGGGGCTTCAGCAGATATACTGAGAACTTGATCAGTAAGGACAATAAGTTGCGGAACAAGGTCGGACAAATAACTTTTTTGCTGGCGTTTACACTGCTTGGGTGCTCGCCGGGAGAACGAGACAACAACCCAGTTCCAGTCTCGCAAAATCCAAACGCTTCCTTGGCAGAAGAATTGCCTGATATCCCATTAGTAAGACCTGTTCCTTCGATACTTCCGCCGATAGTCGCACGAATCAACAGCTCAATTACGGTAACGCGTGAAGAACTTGAACGAGCTGTCCGTGCCAATGAAACAAAGGCGGGGCAAGTGGTGCCACCGCAGTTTCGTGACCAAGTTTACCGCCGCGTTCTCGACCAACTGATTGATTTTTATCTTTTACTTGAGGAGTCAGAAAGACGCCAAGTCACTACTACCGTCGACGAGGTAGAGTCGGAAATCGAAAGAATTCGGAACTCCTATCCCACGGCTCAGGCGTTCGATGAACAATTAGCAGCATGGGCAACTTCTCTTGAAACACTGCGGGAAGAAACTCGCAAAGATTTACTTGTGGCCAAAACCATAGAAATGGAACTGGAGTCTGCATTAGAAATAGAAAATGAGACAGTTCGGGCTTTCTATGACCAACATCCCGGTCAATTTGCCACTGGCGAATTGATTCAAGCCAGCCAAATCTTGATCGGCATCGATCCGACGGCCAGCGCAATCGAACGCAGACAATCATTAGAAACCGCAAGAGAATTGCAGGATCAAATCGTAACTAATAACGCTGATTTCGCCGACTTGGCCCGCCAATACTCAACTGACAAAGCCACAGCCAGTAATGGTGGAGACCTGGGAATGATTGAACGTGGACAAATAGGAGAACCCTTCGAAAGTGCACTCTTCTCACTTAACCCCGGAGAAATCAGTCCTGTTGTCGAGTCACAGTTTGGTTTTCACATTATCCAGGCTGGCCAGCGTCAAGAAGGTACAATCACGCCATTTCAAAAGGTACGCGATCAAATTCGAAGCATTTTGTTACAGCAAGAACGTCAATTATTGATGAGCTCGTTCCTGTCAAATTTGCGTAAAGCCGGGAACGTAGAGATACTCATCTAGAAGTATTGCGACCACGATATGAATGAAGAAGTATTTCGCGCGGTACAAGACGTGCTGGAACGGGGTGAATCTGCTGCCCTTGTGACCATCATTTCAACACAAGGTTCAACACCCCAGCGAATTGGCGCGAAAATGCTTGTTTATGCAGACGGGCGAACTATCGGAACTATAGGTGGAGGGTGCTATGAAAATGACGCATTCTGGAAAGCTCGTCGAGCGCTCGACACTCGCAAACCGCTCGTTGCCAAATACGAACTAACCGATGACATTGCTGAAGAATCTGGACTCATTTGCGGAGGTCAGATGGATGTATACATAGAGCCACTCGAATCTTCACCACACCTTTACCTGGTTGGTGGGGGGCACGTGTCGTACCACTTGGGACGTCTTGCCTCCACCGTTGGATTCCGTGTGCATGTAATTGACGACCGGGAGAAATTCTCTAATAAGGACCGGTTTCCAGACGCGATCGAAGTCGTCGTCGATAACATCCCTAAATGGCTTGAACAAGCTAGTATCTCGCCTCACGCCTATGCAGTAATCCTGACACGAGGGCATAGGCATGATCTTGATGCATTGCGTGCGTTGGCGACTCGAGATCTTCGGTACCTTGGACTAATCGGAAGTAAAGCCAAGGTGACACGTCTTCACGATGTGCTAAATGAGGAGGGTATAACCGTAGAACACCCTAATCGACTGCACGCACCTGTCGGCCTAGATATTGGTGCAATCAGTCCAGAGGAAATCGCAGTTAGCATCCTTGCGGAGTTAATTGCAGTCAAATATGGCAAGTTGGAAAACCCGGACGGCACGATGGACTCCGGAGTGAAAGCGCTTCGATGGGTTCCGCCTGTGAAAGAAACAGCGCCGGTCACAGCCGACGGTTAGAATAGCAGTTGACCCATGGCAACT
>CAZWKO010000241.1:0-4708 GCA_964634925.1 uncultured Vicinamibacteraceae bacterium | reverse complement strand
AGTCAGAAAAATTAATAAGATTTACAAGATTGGGAAAAGTGAATGTTTTCTCGACCTGAATGAAGATAAAGTTCAAATAAATTTTTTCTAAGCAAACATATATAGATAAATATAGATAAAAATTTGAAAAAAATATTTAAAAGGAAAATACGATGAATGATAAAAAACAAATAATTCTAGACAACCAACCTACTACATTTCCAAGTTTTCCCCATGCAGTTAAAGCCGGAGGACTCGTTTTTTTATCAGGCATGCGGTCAAGTCAAAATCCCGCCTCACATCGACAATTTTCTGATATTCCAAAACCGGGTCACGATAAGAAACAAGACTTTCCGGTAGCAGATCGTTTGGAAAGTCAGGTCGCGCACGACGCTTGGTACACACACCATAATATGGATGCCGCTCTTGATGCAGCCGGTAGCGGACCTGACCAGGTTTTGCGACAACATATATGGCAAAGTGACAAGAGATTTTTCCCTGTTTATCAAAATATCCGGCAGGTTTTACAAAAAGTACCCGCACCGAGTTCTGGTCTTGGTGTAAACGAGGTCTTTGGAGACAGCAAAGGTACAATTGGTATTGATGCTATAGGTGTTTGCCCAGGTGATAACCCTGACCTACCAGCACGCGAAGTCGTCGCTTCTGTGGATGACAAAGAACTGCCAGCCGCATCTTTTTACTCCCAAGCCGTCCGGAGCGGTCCCCTAGTTTTTACAGCGGGACATATTCCCATTAAGACATCAACGGAAGGTAAACCGGTAGTAAAATCATTTGATGACATTCCTCCCGAAGGAAGATTTCTTGCCACTGGCCAAAGCCATCCCGATAGCCGTGATGGACCTATCGCTGCCCAAACATGGTTTATTTATAATGAACTCAAGAGAACACTTGAAAATCAAGGTTTGAAATTGTCAGACACGGTTAACTCAACTGTTTATCTGGCAGATATTAGAGATTTTCCGGTTTTTCATAGGGTTCATAGGCATTTCTTTCCTAATTCTAACACCGCACTCACGGTTTCAGGCTTTGCAGAAGTTGGCCACCGTGGCTGCCTCATTGAAATAGAACTTACTGCATCAACCGACCACGATAATTTTAGAAAAACGACAGCAGACTGGCCAATGAGCCCCCCATTTGCTGCACCGGCCGCGGTGAGAACGGGAGATTTTATTTTTTATTCGGGGATATTGGGCATAAATAAGGATTGTATAATTGTTAACGAACCCGAAGACTTTGACGCCCTATCTCCAAATATACCCGAAGGCCTACTTTCAAAAATTGGGGAATATGAAGACGTCTCACATCAATCCTGGGCCGCACTTCATTTACTCTCAAAAATCTCACAGGATATTGGCTCCAGTATAAATGACTTGGTAAAGATGACCGTATACCTGGAGAGTCCGGCGTCCTTTACCATTTTTGAAAGAATGCTTTTGAGACTTGTATCCAAAGAAAACCTGCCCGCAGTAGAATGTGTAATAATTCCTAATCCTGGTCCTATTCCTGAGGCTCAAATACAATTTGAGGCAATAGGCTGGAGCGGGTAATGACAACAATGAGGTTTATTTATAATTACTTATCAAGCCTACATTACATAGCTGGCCAAGATCATCTAAACTAATACAACACAGTCGAATATCGCTGCAAATTAACGATCTTTTGTGCAGTAAAAAAGGGGGGCGCACTGACCAATATTCCACCCTTGCTCAGCGCGCCCACAAGGAGACACCTCACGTGACTATCTACTATTCCACCAAATTTACGTCTTAGTTGCTCGTTCCTTACCTCTCATCCGGTATCCCCTATATACTCGTTAGAGATAGCGCCGTATAGATGAAAGTTCTACAATGGTTGCAACAGTTGTGACTGTTGCATTAATTTCATTTAACCAAACTAATGGCTTGCCGTAACATAGCGCTAGCACAGATATTTGGAGAACCTCTTTTCGAAAACACAATTAAAAGAAAGGTACTGTTGCTGATAACCATGAAGTTGGTGTACCAATAATTAAAGGAAGGAACATCTGAAACGATGAGTGTTAGCAGTATACGTTTTGGTAGTGACCTCGATGGCGTGAGGAGCGAAGATATTCCTCTCCTGACCGGCAGAGGAAAATTCAGTGACGATCTCAACGTAGATGGTCAACTACATGCCGTATTTGTGCGAGCCCCCGTTGCCCATGCCGACATCGACAACATCGAAACTAAAGAGGCACTGTCCATTCCAGGCGTCATTAGCATATATACTGGCTCCGACCTGGTTGCCTCCAATATAGGAGACATACCGGCGGCCACCTCGATCAACGGGCGTAATGGCAATCCAATGCTGCATGCCCCTGTTCCGGTGTTAGCCCATGAGCGCATTCGCCATGTCGGCGAGCCCGTAGCTATAGTGGTGGCGAAAACCATCACGTCGGCCCAAGATGGTGCCAACGCTGTTCATCTGGAACTAAGTGAGCGACCCGCAGCGGCTACGGTTACCGCCGCTCTCGCAACGGGGGCACCCATAATTTATGAAGATGCGCCCAATAATATTGCCCTCGACTGGACAGATGGCGACAGGTCTACCATCGATGCCACGTTTGCCTCTGCCGCTCATGTCATCGAGACAACGATTACAGATACACGGCTCGCTCCAGTTTCAATGGAGCCGCGAGCCGGCATAGGTGAATGGGATCAGGAAAGTGGGTGCTACACTTTGACGGCAGGTACTCAAGGTGTGAACCTCGTGTCACGCATGCTAGCCGAGCATGTCTTCAAGGTAGAACCTGAAGACGTCCGTGTTATTACACACGATGTTGGGGGTGGGTTTGGCATGAAATCACAGCCCTATTCTGAATACGCAGCTATTTTATTTGCCGCAAGGGAAATTGGCAGCCCCGTTAAATGGGTAAATACACGGCTCGAAAGTTTTCAGGCGGATACTGCGGGACGCGACGGTGTACTAAGGGGCAGTATGGCATTCGACCGCACGGGTAAGATCTTGGCACTTAAGTTTAAGAATAGCGTCGGAATGGGCGCATACATATCAACTTTTGGTTCAATATTCGCGACGAACAACACTAAAAACTGCCTTTCCAGTGTCTACACCATTCCCCAAATTCACATCGACGTGGAAATGGTTTTAACTAATGCAGCCCCCCTCGGCCCCTATCGCGGTGCTGGAAGGCCGGAGGCGATTATCATGGTCGAGCACTTGCTTGACCTTGGTGCCAAAACTTGCGGACTGGACCGAACGGAAATTCGCCGCCGCAATCTAATTCCAGTATCTAAATTCCCTTATCAAACACCGGTTGGACAGATTTACGATTCGGGAGAATTTGAAACCGTACTAGATCGTGCACTCGTTCTTGCCGATTGGGATAGTTTTCCAAATAGGCGTGAAACAAGTGAGGCTAACGGAAAGATACGCGGTATAGGTGTCTGTTGTTTCCTAGAAATTGCCGGTGGCATCTTGAACGAACCTGCTAATTTTGATGTTCAAGACGGCAAAGCTATCCTAAGACTTGGTGTACAGGAAATGGGTCAAGGGCATTTGACAACCTACACCAACTTGATAGCCAAACATCTTGGGATCAATGCTGCCAATGTTGCGTTGATTGAGGGTGATAGTGCCGATGTTCCTGGCTTTATCCCGGCTGTTGCCTCTCGTTCCCTAATGTTAGCAGGGAGTGCAGCTGTAATGGCCTGCGACGAAGCAGTGGAAAAAGGTCGAGTGATTGCTGGAAAGTTACTTGAAGCCGCTACCGATGATATTGAATATGGTAACGGCAACTTCCGGATCGTCGGAACTGACCGAACAATCCCCCTTCTTGAATTGCCGTCACGGGCAATGGCGGCCGGTCTCACAGAAGCTAGTCTGAATACTACGTACGAATTTGTTTCACCGCAGATGAGTTTTCCAAATGGCTGCCACATCAGCGAAGTCGAAATTGACCCTGAAACCGGCTCTCTATCAGTCGTCGGCTACTACGCCGTCGATGACGTGGGTAACGTATTCCAGGAAGCTATTGTTGAAGGTCAAATCCATGGAGGAATTGCTCAGGGCCTTGGCCAAATTCTTGGTGAACAAGTGATCTACGACGACAGTGGCCAACTACTGACAGGGAGTTTTATGGACTACCCCATGCCGCGTGCAGACGAGATCCCATCATTAGCGGTGGAACATCATACGGTTCCCTGTACCAATAATCCACTCGGAGTAAAGGGAGCAGGAGAATCCGGCGTTGCAGGTGCACTCCCTTCTGCATTTTCAGCAATTCTGGATGCTTTGTCTACGTACGGCGTGAATGACTTTGATCTGCCGGCAACTCCTTCTCGCTTATGGGCAGCACTTCGTACAAAAGCACCTGCCTAAATATTCGACACCCTAAACGTTAATTGCCGGTTCAATTATTGTAACACAGGAAAAACCATAAATATCAATTTCCTTCCAAACCAAATCCACACCACCGCGTGCTAAGAACGACGTGTTTTAGAATTACAAATTGACAGTTTCACCTACTAACCTACTCACTTATCCGGCAAGATTTTCGCCAATAAACTTAAACTAGAGAATAATATTTGCGTCGAGGGAGGAAGGTAAATGTATCAATTAAATAACAGCGTTAAACTGGTCGATTATGACCAATAACATCAAAAGACGTGGGCGAGCGGTTTTTTAAAAAACATACAGGCAGAGTATGATGTAACTCCCGTTAGAATACTGC
>CAZWKO010000240.1:0-4710 GCA_964634925.1 uncultured Vicinamibacteraceae bacterium | reverse complement strand
TAAGGAATCCGGTCAATCGGCACAGTCAATTGTCGAGTTCAAAGCATGATCGCAGTCGTTCCTAACAGGCCGACTTAATAGTCCACCGCGGCAAGAGACGCGCGTATTATTTCTCGATCATTCCGTACAACAATATGTTGATTAGCAAACGCAGGATGGGCCCAGAGTACTGTGCGATCATTCCACCGCCCGGACGCTCCACCTCGCGTGCGTAACGTTGGCTCAAGCAGCGGGGTCCGATCAACCTCCTCGTAACCCTCAGGGGTAAACCTCGCAATAATCAATTCTCCAGCATCATTCATGACAAAATATCGATCGTCGTTTTTGACGAAATAAGCAGTGCCAAACCTATCCTGAGCGGTCATCGCGTCACTCTGCCAGAGCCGTTCACCGGTTGTGATATCGATACCCCGCAATTCCCCGTAACTGCCAACCCCGTAGAGGTAGTCACCAATGATGATCGGTGTCGAAATGATCGAGTGCAACCCATCTGTCAAATGAGGCAACTCGCTTCGACTTTCACCCTTCCAAATCATTCTGGCGGCGGGACGGTCATTGTTTAGAGCCATCATCATCGACCCGTTTCGAAAATGACTCACACCCAGATATTGCCCGCTTCGGATTGGTGTCGTAATCGACAGTCCGTTATCGAGCAGAAATTCTTGTTCCCAATAGACCTCTCCTGTCTCTGGGTTTAACGAGGACAACGCCGCGGGATGCCACAGTATCAGTTGCCGCACTCCACCTGCATCGATCACGATAGGCGACGAGTAGCCTGTTTCCGTGTTCATTGCTAGCGCACGCCACATTTCTTCCCCGGTCGACTTGTCGAACCCAACGACCTTGGCGTCTGGGTCGCCGCCAATTACCGCAATCAAAACGTCTCCCTCGACCACAGGCGCACTCGAAACACCGTAAACAGGAACGGTCGCCCCGTATACGTCAACGGTATCGACCTGCCACAGAATGCCTCCAGTTTCAGCATTCAGGCACACAAGCATTCCCGCTGCTCCAAGTACATACACCCGACCGCCTTCAACGGTGGGAGGAGTCCGCGGACCATTAGCGAATTTCCACATAATGTTTCGATACGCCGCAGGCCACGTCTGCGTCCAAAGAACACTGCCAGTTTCTTCATCAAGAGCTAGCAGTCGCTCGACTCCATCCATCGTTCGACTGCCTGGTGTTTCCTCGTAGTCAAGAACAAACACGCGTCCAGCGGCCACAGAAGGCCCTGCAAATCCGCCACGAATAGGCATCCGCCACGTCACCTTCAACCCACTGTCTGGAAATCGCTGAACAACTCCGGAATCTGACCAATTACCGTCCCTATTGACACCGCGCCATTGAGGCCAGTCTTCTGCATGCAGGCTAAGCGTTGTCACACCTACGGTAAGAATTAAAACAAACAGAAAGCTATCTCGAACACTAGGCTTGACCATGAACACTCTCCAATGATCCAATAACTCACTACGCCAAAAACTAATGTGCGTCGCGTTTTACTCTAATTTATGAACTCTTCAAATACGGACATCGGGCTTGGCTGGCCATGAATCGGTACGATCGTTTCCACATCCAGCTCTAGGCGCCTTAAATTCTGATAGAAGGATCTATTACTGGCATTAGGCATACCTGTTGCCGCGCCCCCCGGCGCAGGCGGCGTATACAGGTCCGCCTCCACGACCAACCGCTCCTTCGGGAAATAGGCAATGAGCATGCCCGCCACATGACTTAAACCCTGCACATGATGCAATTCAAGTAGCCGAGTCGCGTCGCCAAGGGTATATTTCTCTCGCACTGTTTCGAAGATGTAGCCTTCAGACCATTCTTCAGGTGGGTACAGCGAAAAACGATCGGGCTCAAGGAGCCACGGGCGCGCCCTGAGAACCTCCTGAAAATAGGGCCGATTCCCTTCGTGGGTGATCACAGTCGCTCCCTCGTGCACATAGGTCCGGAGCCCGCCCATATGATCCCAATGATGATGGGTGTTCACGATGAATCGAATCGGTTTATTCGGAATAAGGCTCATCACCTCTTCAATAACCGCCAGAGAGCGCTCTTCATTCAACGGCGCCTCAATGACAGCCACATAATTTTCAAATTCAACAGCTACGCTATTATGCGAACCACCCGCCACCAACCAAATACCATCAGCAAGTTGTTCTGTTTCCACTCGAACTCGAGGCACCAGCGCTGTTTGCACAGCATCAGGCACCGTGAGTGCAGCGTTAGCAACATTGATCTGGACGTCCGTGATCGTTTCAAGCCCGAAAGTATGATCCCCACCGCTGACATTCGGCTCATGCGCACCATCATCGAAATCCTGGTGCTGGTGCCACCGCATTGGAAATTGCACCCCACCAACATTTTCGTACTCGGTATAGATTGTTTCGTAGTACAGATCGCCGACCACAGGATTGGGCAGCCACGTTTGTACCCGCTCAATGACATTGTCTTCTGTAATAGTCCCATTCACGCGAAAACGTCCGAGTGCCATATACGAAATAACCGTCACGCGCCCACCGTACTCATTCCGCGTCACCGCCGTGACATTGCTTGCCATTGCACCCTTAAGAAAACCGTGTGGGGTGAGCAAAATTTCAAGCATGCGCAGCTCCGAGTCGGCGGGGCGTGGTATCACCCTATCGCCTCGTACATCCCATGCACGCGTGCCACTGACCAATCGACTCCGGTGTTGCTCCCCCTGGATCGGAGTCCCTCCGCCACCGCGCGCGCTATAGTCGCCCTGCCGTACGACCATATCCTCTTTCGAAGAGTTCGTCGCAAAATCAATAGTCCTCGTGTAACTGGCTAATTCAAAACGCGGCCAATCATCGGCTGGCGCGAAATTCTGCCCCAAAGCACCAATCCAACCAGTCCCGGAATACTGAATAGACGTCATGTCCGTCACACCCAAAGTTTCCGCCGCCGCCTGCACAACAGCACGAGCATCCTGTGCCGCAATTGGTCCAGCCGTCAGCGTCATCACAGCAACGACAAATCCTGCGCGCAGAAACATAATTCCCCCCACTAAACGGATACGTCTGACTAGAGCCGGTCAGTACGTTGTAGTAATGAGCTTCGACTTCCATCATTCGCCAGATGGTCTGGCGGTATTACGGAGCCTAGCTCAGGAAATCAGGTGGTTCAATGACAAGATCACAGCTAAATCCGGTTTGCTCGGCAAAAGCCCTTGAGTGGATGTTAAACCTGGGCAGCGTCGTCTGAGTGTAGACCCCGGCCTCATTTGTCGCTACAGGTCAGTACGGCCATGTAATAGTCACAAAAACCGCTTCTAAAAAACTGTTCCGACTGCGTCTCGAGGTGAGCATCCAACAATGTTCTGTACTCTTCAGCACTTCGAATAAAGTGCCCGTTCTCTATGCGGTGAAGTAGGTGCCCGACCACGTTCAATCGTGACTCAGATGGAATATCCTCAATGATCAACGCTCTACCGGAAGGTTTTAATACACGCGCAACACCCTTCAACACCTCTCGCGCATCATCATCATTTAAATGGTGAAGAAGCCCATAGATTAGAACACCGTCAAAACTGCCATCACTAAACTCAATGTGCCTAGCGTCCATTACGTGAAACGTGCCTTTATATTGGCGCTGGGCATACTCGACATAGCGCTGATTTATATCGACCCCGACATACACATCGGCAGCAAACAATACCGAAAATGCTCCTGGACCACAGGCAATATCCAGAACTCTCTGATTTTCAGACTCAGGTAAATATTTCCGAATCGTCCGTCGAATCTCTCTAAAATCAGCCTCCAGTAATCCTCGGCAAAAAAGAAACAGGCTGGGATAATTCGAAAGTTTTTCAATCACATAGCGAAGCACTAGAGACTCACTCTTCTCTGAAGCGTCGAGACAGCCACGCGGCGCATCGATATGTCGTACTCGTAATCCATGCGGTATGTCACTCAACCACTAACAGACTCATCCGGTAGGCCTGCTCGGCCACAGTACTTTAGGAGTCCGATCGCCGTAAAAATAGAGAGCATCGGTTCAAGCAGCCATCGATGGCGCAATTCGAAATACAACAAGCTATGAATCACGGAAACTGAAAGAAATACCGATCCGATTAAAAGAAGAATCCATAATGCATCACGCTTCTTATAATTGTCCCCATTCGCCACTCTCAGAGCCCCGACAAAAGCCAACAACATCAATGGAATATAAAAGGAAAAATATCCAAGGCTATAGAGTCCAGGGTACCGCACACCCGTCTGCGGCGCGATGGTCCAAAAATACACGAACTTCCTAACAATCCCGGCGACAAACCCGCTGGGGTCAGCATTCAGATTATCCATGGCCGCCTGCCAGTAGATTTCGTTTTGTTCCATTTCAGACGAAGCATTCCACACGGCCGCCGGAGACTGCTCAATGGCCAACTCACCGGACGGCAAGGTGGCAGACCCAAGCGAATGAGGTGCATTCCCCAGCCAAAAATGCTCTCCGTTGGTTGTCGTCATCAGTGGCACACCGTGCACTTGATAATTTCTGATCAGCCAGGGGGACATCGCAACGATCACGCCCAGCGCGAAGACAACCGAACGCTGCAACCGAAGAGTCTGCGAGGCTGTCAACCACACCCACACCGCACTCACAGGAACGAACAAGGCTAGGCTTCCGCGTTGTAGCATCGCCACACCCAAGACGATCCCAGTGAGCAATATTTTCGGGAAAGACTCAGAC
>CAZWKO010000239.1:0-4733 GCA_964634925.1 uncultured Vicinamibacteraceae bacterium | reverse complement strand
GCGCGACCAACTCGTGGCATTCTGCGTCCTTCTGGCCATATTTTATTGATGCCTTGGATCCGAACGGGAATTACCGGCACTTCCAGTTGTGCTGCGAGCATTCCAACACCGGGGCGAAATTGGTTGATAGTTTTTGTTTTTGACCTGCGTCCTTCGGGGAAAATCAAAACCGATGACCCGTCGGCAAGTAGCGTTCCAAGGTAGCGCATCGCATCACGTGTTCCGGTTTCGCGCTGCGGCAACGGCACAATATTGAAACATAGCGCGGTGAGGTAATACGACAGCTTGCTCCTTGTTTTAGCCCACCAAGAGAAGCCAAGAGGGTAAAAGTGTGCCGAGAACCATTCAAGTGCGGCAGCTGTTGCGACTGTGTGTCTTCGGTTGCGGGGCAGTGCGTTCAGAATCACAGGTGCATCCAAATGGCTTTGATGGTTAGCAGCGAAGAGGACTGGCCCCCTCGTACTTTTAATATGTTCAGTGCCATCAACGGTGAGCCAGGCAAAGATTCGAGTTAATGGAAGAAGGAACGCAGACAGCGCCGTGCTGCGAAACATTCTTGCCAAAGGCGATTGACTCCATGTCGGAAAAGCGATTGGGACGACGGTCGGTAAACTGTATGTTTGTTTTTGAGCGGTTGTCTCTAGTTGTGAACTTTGTAGTGCGGTTTTGAGATTTCCGATTGTAGTTAGTCCATTAAATAGGTTTTCGTCAACAGATTGTTCAGATACTCGCTCAAGTGCCAACATCAATTCAATACGTTCGATTGAGCTCAGGCCGAGTTCATCCAGTGTTGTGGTATCGCTTAGTTGTCGGTTGTCTGCAAATTCAGCCAATACCGCGTCGACTGACGTGTCTGAGCCTGTTTGTTGTTGCTTGTCGTACGAAACATTGCCTTGGATCCATTGCTTAAGTGCCTGCCGTTTGAGTTTTTGAGTTCCCTCTGTTCTCGGTAGAGATGACTCTGGCCAAACGGTGTACTTACGTATTCGTTGATGGTCTTCAAGCACAGCGTTAGCGTTACGAATAATTGCATTAGGGTCGGCATTGTCTTCAAGAAGGAGCACGGCATGAACACGTTCTTCCCCACTGAGATTGTCAGAAACAATAGCGACGTCTTGGACACCGGGGCGACCGTGTACCGCGCGTTCGACATCCTCAGGAAAGACATTCAGCCCTTCCGGAGTCACAATCATTTCTTTCTTCCGCCCGCGCACGTTCAGACGACCATCCGAGTCGAGTGAGCCAATATCTCCGGTGTGGAACCATCCGTCTTCGAACGCCGACGCCGTTTCCTTCGGCGCATTGTAGTAACCACTGGTAACGTTCCCACCTCTCACAAGGATCTCACCGTCTTCGGCAATCTTAATTTCGACACCTCCGATTGGACTTCCAACGGAACCTTGGCGCGTTCTAAACGGATGGTTGAGTGTCACAATAGGAGCAGTTTCTGTTAGTCCGTAGCCTTGAATCACTAGAAAACCCAGTTTGGACCAAAATCGTTCAAGATCTTGAGAAAGTGGCGCAGCTCCGACAACAAATGCCCAGAATTTGTAGCCGAAGTGTTGGTGGATTTTGCGGTATCGCCACCATCGTTTTACAACGTGTTCATCCTGTACCGCTGGTTCTCGGGTTTCAGGGAAGAGGTTTTCAGTGTACTTACGGAGCACGTCGAGAATTTTTGGGACGCAGACAAGGACTGAGACTCGTTCTGTGCGTATCTGTCTGGAAATATCGGTCGGATTGAATCCACGCATGAAGACTGTAATGCTGTTAAGCATTGGTGGGATAAACGTCGCCATTGCCTGACCGAACATGTGACTTAGTGGAAGAAGGTTTAAAAATCGCAGTGGCAAAAACGGGCGACCGTATTTGAGATACTTTGCAATTTCTTTTTCCACAGGAACGATGTTTGCCAGTACATTGCCATGGCTAATCTCCACGCCTTTCGGTTCTGAAGTAGCACCGGAGGTAAAGATGATTTCGGCAAGCTCTCGAGAAGTTCGATCGCCATCGACGGCCAGTTGCTTCTGTGAGGCGGTGTTGTTTTTGTCGAGTAGCGTCTCTAGTGGCCAGACGTCGATCGAAGTTAGGTTGTTAGTGTTGAGTGAATTATCCGCAATGACAATACGCGCAGTAACGAGACTGGCTACTTGTTCCAAAAAGTCTGGTGATGCACGGAAGTCGATCGGCACACAGATAACACGTGCCAAGAGGCAGCCCCAGAAGGCGACGATCCATTCGGCACGATTGTCTCCCCAGATAATGACCTTGTCGCCAGTGTTTAGCCCCGCGGATGTGAACCGGTCTGCAAGGTGAATCGCGGCTGACCGAACGTCGTTATATGAGTAGTGGTGAGTTCGGTAACCACCGTCGTAGACAAGAAAAGTCTTGTCAGACCGAATCTGGTCTTTAAAAAAGTCAATCAGTGTTTCGCGTGGCATGTAACCAATATCATTGCAAACTTCGAAAAATAGAAGTAGCTGTCGTCTGTGCTATCTGAATGAGGCTCCAATGTTTAATGTGATTTGCGTCATTCGAGGAGAACCAGGAACGTTGCCAACCTGCTCAATCGGACTGATTGCATACAGCCTAAGATCGATTGAAAAGGCGACACGATCGTTGATAAACCAGCGGCCGCCGCCACCGTAATTAAGGGTTCCAGACCTTCTTTGTTCAGGTGGATCGATATTCAATGGAAAGAGCGAGAGGCGAGACGGTGTGATGCCGCCACTGAGGTAGCTCCAGCCATCACGACCACCAAAGTTGAACGAGAGTTGTGGTGCTAAGGCTGTGAACCGTTTCCTCAAAGTTGGGCCATCTGGATTTGGCGACCGTTCACCAGGTCTTTGGTCAGCCAGAGAGGAATGAAAACTGGCACCGATTCCAAAAGTAATAACGTGCCAGCGAAATGGGTAGACGTGAGCACCAATCTGATAGCCGGCACCGGCACCGGGTGTGTCTGGGGCATTAAGTTCTCTGTTTTCAGCAAGTTCAACGTTTCGGCTGAATGGAACAAAAGAACCTTGGAGATCGATTACGTAGAGCCCGATAGGTTCTTGTGGTGGCTGGGCGGTCGCGGGTGTTGCAAACCAAAAAATAAAAAATAAAACAGCGAAACACCGTACAGTTGACTGATTGTGAAGGCCGACCATTTGGTTCAGTATACGGTGTCGCTCATCCTGAGTTTTGACTATGACTATGACAAAGACAGTTTGCCTTAAGGCGATTCGAGCTGCGGCGAGACGTATACAAGGGATTGTGCACCGGACGCCATTAATTGACGTGTCTGAAAAATCCCAGTGTCCACTGATGTTGAAGTGTGAGAATCTTCAAGTAGCGGGTGCCTTCAAAATTCGTGGGGCGTACAACACAATGGTTCAGGTAACACAGGAATGTCCCGGACGTGGGGTCATTACCTATTCGTCTGGCAATCATGCACAGGCAGTAGCTTATGCAGCTCGTCATCTCCAAATTCCAGCAGTGGTAGTAATGCCGGAAACGGCACCCCTTATAAAGGTTGACGGAGCACGCTCGTATGGCGCAGAAGTCATTTTTGAAGGTGTTACATCAATTGCACGCAGAGAAAGAGCGGAAGCGGAAGCGAAGAGTCGTGGTTTCACGATCATTCCGCCATTCGACCATCCAGAGATCATCGCAGGTCAAGGTACAGTTGGATTAGAGATATTAGAGGATTGTGACCACGTCTCAACGGTCTACGTGCCGGTTGGAGGAGGGGGTCTCATTTCTGGAGTCGGTGCGGCGGTAAAGCGAATGCGTCCCGGTGTTCGCATAGTTGGCGTTGAGCCTGAAGGAGGAGCTGCAATGGCTGCTTCGATCGCTGCCGGCAAGCCGGTGACGTTGGAGAGAGTGCAAAGCGTGGCGGATGGTCTTCTTCCTGTTCGTCCTGGCGACTTGACCTTTACTCATGTTGCGGAATTTATCGATGACGTTATCACCGTGAAAGACGAAGAAATCATAGAGGCCGTACAGTGGTTAATGACGACTGCGAAGCTTGTCGTTGAACCGAGCGGAGCAGCCACAGTGGCTGCGGTTCTCTTCCGGTCTGGTGGAGTGCAATTAGCTGACCAAGGCGTAACGGTAGCTGTCTTAAGTGGTGGAAATATTGCGCATGAGTTAGTGGTCAGCTTGTTTTCCGATGTGGCTAGAGTGAATTCCGAGCAGTAATTGTGCGGCCGTGATTGCTTCTTCAACGGAAGTTATTTCTCCATCCAGTTGACGGTCATAAATTTGTTGCAATACTTTGCCAAGCTGAGGACCTGGGGTGACACCCAACCCAATTAAATGCCTACCCATCAAAATCGGGTCTGGAGGGGCGTTTTCTACCCCTAGTGCTTCGGCACGAGAGCGAAACCATTCCATGGCTGAACAGTCGAACGTTCCGCCTCGGCCGCGACAATCTGCCGTGGCAACTCGGGTCAAGAGATCAAGATCAACTTTGCGCGCGAGTCGACGAAAGGCACCATCGCCTACGCCATTACGAGCGGTATGCCACATGCCCGGCTTAAGATGATGCGCTACAAGCCCAAGTACTTGACCCCGTACGTCATAGCCGCTGAGTTTGTATATCTGTAGACGGTCTAAGAACATCGTGGTCGGTTCGACGCCCATTGCTTCATGATTCAGAGACCGGATCCGACCGTCAATTGTCGCGGTAGTTGACGGTTTGCCGAAGTCATGGCACGTCGCGCCCAGCATCACCGCGACTTGTTTAG
>CAZWKO010000238.1:0-4768 GCA_964634925.1 uncultured Vicinamibacteraceae bacterium | reverse complement strand
ACTCGAGGCGCTGCCAACGCCCAACTTCGTTCGGCAGAATGTCGTGTGTCCCTCGAATTGCTGGAATCATTTAACTTACCGCACAGGGCAGGTTGGTCGAATAACCCTGTGCAGTAGGTGATTATAGCGTTTGGACCCGCCAAGACCCCGATAGGTCGATGAGGGTGCGATAATAGACGGCGATGGTAGATCAGTCAGTTATCGATGCTCTTGGACGCCCAGTCAGAAGTCTGCGCATATCTGTCACCGATCGTTGTAACCTCCGTTGCCAATACTGCATGCCGGAAGAAGAATATGTTTGGCTTCCTCGCAACGACATTCTGACCTTCGAAGAAATAAGCCAACTCGTAGATGTTTTCACCTCCGTCGGCGTCGACCGTGTTCGCCTAACAGGTGGCGAGCCGCTCCTACGCAAAGACCTTTCGAGCCTTGTTCATACACTTGTCGACAAATCTGAAATACACGACATTGCTCTAACGACGAATGGACTCCTCCTCGGTGCTCATGCACCGGAATTACATGCTGCGGGCCTACATCGCCTCACCGTTAGCCTCGACACACTGCAAGAACATCGATTTAAAGAACTCACACGATTCGAAGGAGTTTCTCTTGTCCAAGAGGGCATCGCAGCCGCAAAGGCCGCAGGTTTTTCGAATCTAAAAATCGATACAGTCGTGATACGCGATGTAAACGACGACGAATTGTTTGATTTACTTGACTATGCCCATTCAGTTGCCGCTGAAATTCGATTCATTGAATACATGGACGTAGGTGGTGCAACACGGTGGTCCACTAAGAACGTTGTGTCGCGCGGCGAAATACTCGACCGCATCGCTAAGCAATTTGGCTCCGTCGCTGCAATCGATGAAGTGTCCTCCGCGCCCGCAGATCGTTTCCGGCTGCCAACCGGGCAAACCTTCGGTATCATCTCGTCAACGACGGAACCCTTCTGCCGGGCGTGCGACCGGAGCCGACTAACTGCCGATGGACTTTGGTATCTGTGTCTTTATGCTCGTACTGGCACTGACCTCCGCAAAGCCTTACGCGGTGGCGCATCCACTACCGAATTGCGTGAACTTGTCAGTTCTGTTTGGACTGCAAGAGGTGATCGGGGTGCAGAGCTCCGTCTTACTACCGAAGACAGAAAATCGCTTATTCCTATTGAAACACTGCAAAAGGAACCACATCTCGAGATGCATACAAGAGGTGGCTGAGCTCAGAGTACTCAACATACGAATCTAGCAGACCAGTTGGCTTAGCAAAGTACATAAAAAAGGCCGCGAGCTTGGACACTCGCGACCTTCATATCATTAGGCCCACGCTACACGCGCATTAATTTGCGCCAACAGGCTCATCTTTCTTTTTACCAAGTCCCTGAATCTGGACCAGTGACGGTTTCTCTTCTTTAAGAACATGCTGACGATAAAGCGCAGCCATTTGCTCATGATAAGCCGCATCCTTTTCGGTCACTGCAGATTTTCCATCGGCACCGTTTGCTACGTCACGGGCCTCTATCTTCTCCTGTCGGGCGTTTTTCGCGATCCCCTGTTCATCTAGGTCAGTCTGAGCACCAGCCGCCACAGCTTCTGGATCGAGGACTAGGGAATGCTCCGTCGAACTGAGGTTCACATCCTTGCCACCCGCAATAATTTCATGACGACCATGTTCGTCGTACCACTTCGTCAGTGTTGCCGTCATGTGCATCTTTTCAATGATATTGCGCCATCCAATTCCGGTGTTGTACGCACAGAACGAAATCTCACCCTCTTGGGTCGCATAAGGAATAATGCAGCGCTCGGTGCGACGAAAATCATAATTAAAAAGATCCTGGAACCACATACCCGCAATAAACAGGAAATTCCATCGATCAGAACGCCGCTTATCAATATCTGCCTTCGTTCGCTCACCGGACACCGAGCCATAGTCGTGCCCTGTCGCCCCAAAGGTCTTATCGAATTTCTTTAAAAGATCAGAGAGTTTGAAATGTCGCGGTGCTTTGAACGGATCGTAATTCCGCATTAATGCGAGCGCCATCCCAATTACCGAGCTAGTTCGACTGCCAGCTGCATCGTTGACTTTGGCGATGTCCTTAGCCAGTCGTTCTCCTTTTACAAACGCGGTAAAAGGAACCGACTCTTTCGTCTCTTTGTCAATCATAACGGCCATGCCAATCCCGCAGTTAGGATGACAACCACAGTTGAGCTGGCCCCAATTTTCCTCAGGACCATGAACTAAGTCAGCCCAGTCGGTAAAGGTGCCCATAAAAGAGATTGGAAACCAATCTCGAGTCGGCTCACCGATACCAGTCTGGTCCTTCACGTCATGTGCAAGATGGGACAACGTGTAACGCTGCGCTTCGCGACGCTCTGGCGTAATTTCTTCATCGCGACCAGTAAATGACACAGGCTGAAATGACAGGAAGCTGATTGTCTTCGGATTATCGAGGGCAAACTGCACAACTCGACCAACCTGTTCATTATTAATACCGTTCACAATCGTAATAACCGGAACAATATCCACACCAGCTTTGTGCAAATTTTCGATCGCCCGGAGTTTTACATCAAATAAATTACCAACCAGTCGATGAGAGTTAGCCGCATTGCCAATCCCGTCGAACTGAAGGTAGGCGTACCGTAAACCCGCGTCCGCAGCAGCACGAGCAAAATCGAGGCTCTTAGCAAACTCAATACCATTAGTCGCTGCCTGGACACTGTTGTACCCGACCTTCCTTGAGTAACGAACAGCATCAAGGAAATACGGTGACATCGTCGGCTCACCACCAGAAAACTGAACTGACATCTGTCGCTTCGGCTTAATCGAAATGGCATTATCAAGTACCGTCTTGATGTCTTCCCACGGCAACTCATGCACAAATCCGACCTGGTTAGCATCCATAAAACATGGGTCGCACATCATGTTGCACCGATTCGTCAGGTCGACCGTCAGAACCGAACCGCGACCGTACTTAATAGTGCTGCTGCCATGATTGTGCAGTTTCTCATCGTTATGGGCACGCATATCACTACCCGGAAACGATTCTTCAAGATGTCGAAAGAAATCCGTATCGATGGCCATTACATCTTCAAAGTGACCATGTATCGGACAATCTTTTTCCATTACAATTTTGCCGTCTTTTTCGACAATCATCGCTTTAATTTCACCGACTTTTTCGTTCAGTAAAATTTTGTAGTCCTTCTTACCATCCAAAATCTCTTGTCGCGCTTCTCTCACACACACTGGACAAAGCGAGTCAGTCTCTCGAGGCCAACCTAATGGGGGCTTAACTTTTTCATCTGACTTCAATAACGGCTTGTCGGACCAATTCGGCGTGAACGATGGCCTCTCAGTTATTGAGTTGTACTTGTCATAGAAAAACCAAGCGCCGTTAGCAGCTACCGATAGTCCCTTTTCAAGGTATTTAATTGGCTTGTGCATGAGCCTTCCGTCTCCAAACGGATTCGCGGTTTACCGACCGACTGATCTGCCAGTATCGGTTCCGCGACAAGTCGTTTATCACCCATAGGATAGCCATGATTCACAGGTCTTCGCAACCGTCCGCGAAGAGGCCATATAGGCATCCAAACGGTCAATATGGCCGACTGAACAGGCGCTCAGGCTTTTCGAAGAAACTTTTCATAACCGCAGCGAACAATTACCTGATCGAATAACAAGCCAAAACCCATACTAACTGTAGAGCTTTACCGCCTAGACTAAGGTAAAACGACAATACGGCCTCACACTATTACAACAGTAATATTGTCAAGAAACGTTGCGCATGAGAATCTAAAGCCGTGCCAATCCGCGCTCTTTTAGCTCTTTCGATCTCATTCTTTCTCACTACGTCGCTTACAAGCAACGGCGGACTACAAAACTTAACCTTCGACCACACATACGCTACTTATGGTCGTCTTCTTCGTGAACATGTGGTCAATACGCGAGTTAACTACACGACGCTCAAACAAAACCGATCGACACTCGATGAAGTCATACAAACTTTTTCGTATACGACGGAACGCGACTTCACCAGCTGGTCAACACCACGCCAGCTTGCATTTTTAATTAACGCTTACAACGTATTCACTCTTCAAGCCATTATTGACCACTATCCAATCGAACGTCGTTGGTTCGATTTTTGGAATCCAGCAAATAGCATCAAACAGATTCCAGGGGTATGGACAACTCTTCGGTGGCAGGTGGCTGGCTCCCAAATGACGCTCGATGACATCGAGCACAACGCACTTCGACAAAACTACTCTGAACCTCGAATTCACTTCGCCGTAAACTGTGCGGCCATGAGCTGTCCGCCATTAAAGTCCGAACCCTACGTCGACATTCGCCTCGAGCGACAGCTAGCATTGGCCACTCGAGATTTTCTTGCGAGCGACGACGGTCTTAGTATCGAGGGCGACTACCTGTACGTGTCACGCATATTCGACTGGTACGGGGACGACTTTGTTGATGATTATGCCAACCTAGTCGAAGCAGCTGCCCCTCTCAGAGACCGTGCAATAGCTGGCATCATCGCGAAGTACGGGCCATCAACCGCATCCCAAGTCGCGCAAAGTGGAAAAGCACGCATTCGCTTTCTCCCATACGACTGGTCATTAAATGACCTGTATTTATCGCATTAAACGATTATCAACAACTGTTGAATTGCTGCTAGGACGTCGCTGATGCCCCCCCGCTGGACACTTGGTGTCCTGCAGCACGCGTAAACTTCCGACGAACGACGCGAACCAAGAACAATCCTGAGAGTACAGCTGCATAA
>CAZWKO010000237.1:4052-4781 GCA_964634925.1 uncultured Vicinamibacteraceae bacterium | reverse complement strand
CAGGAGTTAGACGCGAATCCAGCGCTTGAGGAGAAGGCGGATGCGGACCCGGATACGCAGACAGCCGAAATCGTGGCGGCTGAGAAGCGTGAAGACTCCGCGACTGGTACCGTTGAAGACCGGTCGCTGGACGACTGGGACCCTGATGACTGGGAGCGGTACCGAGAATATCTGCAGGGTTCATCTGGTGTGCGTGGTGTTGTTGAGATCGGGCGGGCGGTGCCAATCGACAATATGGTAGCGAACCCAGAGACGTTGGCCGGTCACCTAAAAGGTCAGGTCGGTGTGCGGCTCGATAGTGAATCCGCAATACGTATTTGTGAGGCAATCATAGGAAACCTCAATGAGGCAGGCTATTTAGAGGCCAGCCTTGAAGAAATTCAGCAGTTGGGAGACGGTGATTGGTCAATAGTTGACGTTAAACGTGCATTGGCGAATGTTCAGGAACTTGATCCCTGTGGGATAGGTGCTCGGGATAAGCGGGAATGTCTTTTGCTCCAATTGGCTCGAACATCTTCAGAGACATGTCTTGCAGAGATTGTTGTCCGCGATCATTACGAAGCGTGGGAATTGAACCGGTTTGAAGGTTTGGCCAAACATTTGGATGTAACGGATGATGAGCCAGGTTTAACGGGTCTTGAACTAATTCAGATGTTACCAAATTTAAATCAAGTGACTCCTGATTGGGTTGTTTTTTGTTCTTTTAAATGTCTGTCCCAATCTTCGTCT
>CAZWKO010000237.1:0-4042 GCA_964634925.1 uncultured Vicinamibacteraceae bacterium | reverse complement strand
GTAACGGATGATGAGCTGCGTGAAGCGATCGCATCGATTAATAGATTGGACCTAGAGCCAGGTCTGTCGGTAGTCCCGTACAAACCGGAGTATTTATTGCCAGACGTCAACGTTATTCGAGAAGACAATTCCTACCAAGTCGAATTTGTTGACGAGGGAATGCCGCGAGTGCGCGTGAATCCTGATTTTATGCCTGTATCTGAGAATTCGACGGATGAGAATTTCAGGAGGGAGAATCTGGAGAATGCGAAGAACTTACTGAAAGCAATAGACCAGCGAAAGGTGACGATTTTAAAGGTAGCGAGGAGTATTGTTCAGCACCAGAAACAGTTTATGGATCGTGGCGTCACTGCGTTGCGGCCTCTAGTACTGCAAGATGTAGCCGATGCGATTGGGATGCACGAGTCGACCGTAAGCCGAGTGGTGCACAACAAAGCGATTGATACACCCCACGGTGCTTTCGCAATGAAATTCTTTTTCCCAACAAAGATTCCATGCCGAACTGGCGAAGATGTATCGTCGGTGGTTGTTAAGTTGAAGATTGGGAAGATTATTCAAAATGAAGATCGAAAACACCCGTTGAGCGACTCCAAGATTCATAGCCGTTTGCAAGCATATGGCTACGAGTTGGCGAGGCGTACAGTCGCCAAATATCGAGAAGACCTGCGGTTTCCTATCGCGAGCAAGAGAAGAGAATTGGGGCCATGACAGTGGAGCGATTATTGGGGATATCTGCGAGGTTTGTCATCCTGACAGGTTTGTCCGGCGCAGGTAAATCTCAAGCGATTAGAGCCCTGGAGGATCTCGGCTATTTCTGTGTGGACAATTTACCGGTTTCTTTGCTGCAAGCCTTTGCAGATGGCGTTGAGTCTGGGGGCGGCGGGACCGCGCAGCCGTCGGCTGTCGTTGCCGATGTGAGAGACCCTAGATTTCTGAGTGAGTTTCCGACGATCTTGAAAAAGTTAAGAGATCGGAGCGTTCTCGGTACTCGTGTCATTTTTCTTGAGGCTACTGACGAGGCACTTGTTAGGAGGTTCTCTGAAACGAGGAGGCCGCATCCATTGGCAGCTGATCGGTCGGTTACCGAAGGTATTGTTGAAGAACGAAAGACATTGAGTGGAATTAGAGAGACTGCTGATTATGTATTTGATACGTCTGAGCTGACCGTGCACGAATTGCGAAAAGCCTTTATGGGGTTGTCGATTGAAGAAACTTCAGCTGAATTAGTGGTTACAGTATTGAGTTTTGGCTATAAATTCGGTGTCCCGTTGGAGTCGGACGTCATGTTCGATGTTCGTTTTCTTAGGAACCCTCATTTTGACCCTGAATTGCGAGAAAAAACGGGACAGGATGAAGAGGTTCAGAAATACTTAGCCAATTTGGAACCGACACGAGCATTTCTTGAGAAGGCGACGGATTTCCTAGATTTCTTAGTTCCAGAATACAGACGGGAAGGAAAGAAATATTTGACTGTAGGTGTCGGCTGTACTGGGGGGCGTCACCGCTCCGTTTATATCACGGAGGAATTGGGCACGCGAATCTCTCCGCGTGACGGTGTGACATTGCGTGTCCATCATCGAGATCTAGAGAAATAATTGCTGGGAAAATTAAAGGGAGTTTTGAAGTGGCGGACGTGACGCGGATAGAGAAACCTTGGGGCTATGAGCTGCATTGGGCCAAAAGCAAGCATTACATTGGAAAGATTATCCATATAACGGCAGGGCACGCTCTGAGCTTGCAGTATCACAATAGGAAAGAAGAGACCTTGTTGCTTTGGTCCGGCCGGTTGAAATTCGAGCTTCGGGATGGTGGAGATATTAGGGTGTGGGAAATGGCGCCTGGTGAAACGGTCCATGTGCGACCAACAGTGGTCCATCGAATGACCGCAATTGAAGATTCTGACATTATCGAGGTATCAACAACAGAGCTTGATGATGTGATTCGACTTGAAGATCGGTACGGCCGAGAGGGGACCTCCCAAGCATAGGATTAGAACGGAATGTCGTCGTCCGTTAGTTCCTGGGAAGCGACAGCGTTGCTCTGGGAGTCTGGCTGTTCGTCATAATTGCGTGCAGGATTTTCATTGCTGGATTTATCCGCATTGCCGCGGCTGCCTCCGACAAATTCCACACTATCTACTCTTATTTCGGTTGTTGATCGTTTTCCACCATCTTTAGCTTCCCATTGTCTGGTTTGGAGCCGACCTTCGACATAAATTTGAGTTCCTTTCAATAAATAATCTTTAAGACCTTCGGCTCGTCGGCCCCATATAACGAGACGGTGCCATTCTGTCTTTTCCTTTCGCTCTCCGGTGTTTTTATCCTTCCAAGTCTCGCTCGTTGCCATTGTGCAGCTTCCGACCGCGTCGCCATTTGGCGTATACCGCAATTCGATGTCCTGGCCGAGTCGACCGAGTAACAGAACTTTATTTACGCTACCCATAGAATCTTGATTCTCCTGTGATGAGATGTTGCCGAGTCATTACTGTTCGAGACGATCCAACGCCTGTTGCGATAGCGTTGCCATCATATGCTCGGGATAGTTATCGACAACTAATTCGAATGCCGTGCGGGCACGCTCTGTCTCGCCAAGCCGATCGAGTGCAAGACCACGTTTATAAGAGGCCTCCGGCACGATGTCACCGTCAGGGTAATTCAAGAGAACCTGTTCAAACGCCACGATAGCTTGTTCAAAATTACCTTCCGCATAATGCGTCTGGCCGATGTAAAAGGAGGCATCGTCGGTTAATTCAGACCGCGGAAACGTTTTTACGTATGCCTCGAAGCCTTGTATAGCGAGGGCCCATTGGCCGTTAGTGTAGTCCGCCCATGCGGTGTCGTATATGCGTTGAGGAGACACACCTGTAGGCATGGTTGGCGCAGGTGCGACCGGATCGGGCGACGGCTCGGTCGCCGCAGGTGGCGGTGCGACGCCTTCCATCGGTAATCCAGTTTCCGGATCAACGAGGAGGCGTGTTAGTGCCGGCGGAGGTGTGCGGGGGATAGAGATGCGAAGGGCTTCCACTTCCTGTGACATTGATGAGAGTCGTACGTTAGTTTCGTCTAGTTTCTCTCTCAGAACTCTAACACCGGTTAACATGTTATCGGTTGTTAGTTTTTGGTCGGCAAACGACCGTTTTCGCTCGGCATCTTGTTCGTCGAGCCGTCCTGACAGAGTAGAAAGGGTGCCTTCCAGAGCTGCGATCAGATAATGTAATTGTAAGGTTTGTTCCTGGAGCACCCTGATATCGGCCATTAGCTGTTCGTGTTCACGGTCGGCTGCACGCAGAGGCGCACTGATGAGTCCGAGCAGAACGAGACAAGTTAAGTATTTACGCATGATAAAAAACCTCTAAGCACTTATTCATTACTGTAACTCAGTTTACTAAGTTCCCCAATGTAATCAGGTTAGCCATTCTTATCTTTGTGTAATTACGAAATGAGCGCGTCTATTGGTGGCGTGAGCATCATCTGTATCTTCGGGGTCGAATGGAAATTCTTTTCCATAACTAACGGTTCTGACACGGGCAGGATTGAGTCCGAGGCTAACGAGGTGATCGCTGACAGCAAGTGCGCGTCGTTCGCCTAACGCTAGATTGTACTCTGGCGTGCCACGCTGGTCGCAATGGCCTTCCACCGTGACGACCCACGTTGGATTAGTTTGGAGAACATCAATATTTGTTTGAATGGCTTGCCGTGCGACGGCATCGAGTTCGCTGCTGTCGTACTGGAAAAAAACAGGACTCAGTGGAGACTCACGATTAATTTCCTCCAGACTTCGCGTTGACAGCTGATCTTCTGGAACAACTGGCGGAGGAGGCTCAGCCGGAATAGGTGGCGGACTTGGAGGAGGGGACGGCTCTGTTGTTGGCGATACCGGTCGATTGGGGGTCTCCGGTTCAACGGGTGGTGTGTTTTGGACGCAAGCTTGACTAAGAACACCTGCTAGAAACAAAAAAATTAATAAATTTGCTCTTGGATGACGAACGTATGATTTTTTAAACGTTTGATGCACGTATTCCCTCACTATCGTGACCAACTGG
>CAZWKO010000236.1:0-4783 GCA_964634925.1 uncultured Vicinamibacteraceae bacterium | reverse complement strand
GCACCAGAAAGATCCCAATCTGGCTTTATTTCGTCTGACACCGCATGGTAATCATTCGCGGTGTACTCTTCTCGCTTCTGAAACCCGTAGCCTTCCGGCTTGTCTAGGTAGTCCACACCTCCATCGGCGTAAAACGCTGGAATCCCGGCTTTGGCGAACGAGAAATGGTCGGAACGGTAATAAAACCCCTTCTCCGGTTCAGGGTCAGCCGCAAGCTGACGCCCCAGAGAAACAGCAACGTCCTCCGCAACGCGGTCGAGCTCTGACTGCCCCATCCCAACAACAGTGAGATCCCGTGTCCGCCCCCATTGATTCAACCCGTCCATGTTGATGGCCGCCACCGTCTGCGAAGCGGCATAAAGTGGTTGCTCTCCATAATGCCGTGACCCGAGAAGACCTTGCTCTTCCGCCGTTACGGCCAGAAAGAGTACCGAACGACGCAAAGCTGTCCCCGAACGTCTGAACGCGCGAGCAATCTCGATCAATCCAGCTGTGCCACTGGCATTATCGAGCGCTCCATTGAATATTTGGTCGCCGGTCAGATCAGCATTGCGTCCAAGATGATCCCAATGGGCAACATACATGACGAACTCATCCGGGGCAGCACTCCCTTCGATTTTGGCAATGAAGTTTTGTGAGTCAATACGTCTCAGTTCATTTTCAATGCGAGTGGATCCAGTAACACCAAGTGGCACGGGAACAAAGCTTCGGTCAGACGCTTGGGCTTTCGCAGTTTCGAAATCAAGACCAGCCATCTCAAACAACTCTTCGGCCGTATTCCTGTGTAGCCATCCTTCGATCGTTGCCCGGCTCAAATTATCGTCCTCGGCGACGAGATCAAATGACTCGCCGTACGGCGAGCTTCCCACTACCTCCCACGGGTACCCGGCTTCAACAGGTTCATGGATGACAAACGATCCGATTGCTCCCAACTCTGCAGCGATTTCGTGTTTGTAAGTCCACCGGCCGTAGTACGTCATGGCGTTTCCACCGAACACATCATCAAGCGGTGGATCGTTGACCAAAAACAGTAGGATCTTGCCCGACACATCGACCGAACCGAAGTCATCCCATTCATACTCTGGTGCGCGAGCACCATAGCCCACGAAGACGAACTCTGCGCTGTCAACCTCGACGGCATCAACTACATGCTTAGTCGTCGCCACATAGTCGGCACCTAGTTCAAGAGTGCGAGAATCACCATCTTTCGAAACGATCAATCCATTACTGGCTACTGGGGTAATCCCAACAAGTGGGACATCCTGCACCCACGTTCCGTCAGGATTGCCTGGTGCCGCACCAAGCTGCACGAATTGGTCTTGAAGATAGGCAATCGTTTTCCGCTCACCTTCTGAGCCGGGACTACGACCTTCAAACTCATCCGAAGCAAGCACCTCAATCTCGTCAAGCAGAGTCTCAACACTAATTCCTTCAACACTGGGACCCGGCGGACTGGCTTCAGAGTTCGGCCCTCCCTCAGACGGAACATCACCGGCACACGCCAAGTTAAGTATCAAGACACCGACGACTAGACTTTTTTTCATCGCTGTTTCCCATTCCTTTCGCCTCCAGCCCAACCACGTTCGTTGTGTGGCATTAACCGCCAGGAACGCGCCACCACGCATCGGCAGACCAAGATCAGCCTAACAGGTTGTCTGTCCTTTAGGTTGTCGTGCGACTCAGATAGACTGCGACTATGTCTGTCTACTCTCGTCGTCAATGGCTCACAACGGTTGGAAGCGTTGCCTTGGTCCCACACTTGATCACTCGCGCCGCGGAAAAAGAGATCCGGGGAGCCTTCATCATTATGAGCACGCCATACACAACAGGCAATCAGGTTGATTTCGATGCGCTGGCATATCAGGTCGATTTCCTTGATCGCTGCGGAATCCACGGGCTGGTGTGGCCTCAAAATTCAAGCGAGCAGCGCTACTTGTCAAAAGAAGAGCGCCTGCAAGGATTCAATGTATTGGCACAAGCCGCCAAGAACAAACGTCCGGCGCTGTTTCTTGGAGTGCAAGGGAATGATACAAACGACATGCTTGAGTATGCCCGTCACGCGGAAGCATTGGCTCCCGATGGCATGATTGCAATTCCTCCAACCGAAGCAACCACACTGGCCGAGTTTCGCGACTACTACGCGGCACTGTGTGACGTCACAATGCGCCCGATTTTTTTTCAAACAAGCGGAGGCGCACCTGACGTCGTGCCCACTGTTGAGTTCATGGTTGAGATGGCCAAGGAATTCCCAAATTTAGCGTATGTCAAGGAAGAGCGTGACCCGGTGCACGAACGGATGCTCGCGCTCAAACCACATCGCCCTGAGACAATAAAGGCAATCTTCGGTGCCGCATTCGGCAGGCAGTGGCTGTACGAAATGCGTCTTGGGATGGATGGCGTCATGACCGGAGGCGCCATGTACGCGGATATCTACGCTCAACTATGGGAACTGCACGTCTCGAATAAGCAAGTCGCGCTCCGCGAACTCTTCGGGAAATTATTGCTCATGCTGAATCTCGACCATTCGATTCCGGGAGTACGCCTATACGTCCTGAACAAACGAGGTGTCTTTCAGACCATGGCATCACGGCGCGCTGAGTATTCATTCACGACGGCACAAATCGCTGAAATGGACTATCGCCTCGACGCGCTACAACCGTACTTTCGTGCCTAAAATACGATCCGCGCAGGCAGTGTCAACGCTTTAGAACTTTGGCAAGCCATTGTCCAATGTCACGTACTTCCTCCAGGCACACCTGGTGGGCCATTGGATATTCGCGCCAGTCCACGCGGTGTCCAGCCTCAACCAAAGCATTGTGCCCACGACGGCCCAGATCGCGTGAAACCATCGGGTCTTCTGAGCCATGCGCCTGAAAGATAGGTAGGTCCTGATTAGCCTCACTGGTTTCTGTTAATAACGATTCCGGCAACAGAAGGTACCCCGACAAACACATCACACCGCCGAGTCTTTCTGGGTAGCGAAGACCCGTAAATAGCGCCATCGCGCCGCCTTGCGAAAAGCCAGCAACCACAATTCGTGTTGAAACTACGCCCCTACTGATTTCTCGAGCAATCAATTCACTAACCCAGTCACTCGACTGTCGGATACCCGTCTCGTCTTGACCTCGCGCTGAAATTTCGGTGATGTCGTACCAGGCACGCATCACCATCCCTTGGTTAATCGTCACAGGAATCTGAGGTGCGTTCGGAAAAATGTAGCGGACCTTGGTCTCGGCAGGAAGACCTAGCTCCGGAGGTAATCCGTAAAAATCATTGGCATCTGCGCCAAGACCATGCATCCAAATAACAGAAGCATCTGCTTCACCAGACGGTTCAATCTCCAAAGTATCTAGATGAGGTTTGTTTGTAAGAACGTCCATCTTCTAATGAGTCATGGCATGCACAACGGTATTGATGCCGACCGCATAGGCATTGATAGAAAATTTTGTAAAGAAATCATAATCTTCACCTTCACGTTCCCATCCATCGGCAATGTCTGTGTTGTGACTCATCAGCACCATAAGTCGTCCATCCTGGTCAGCAATTCCTCGAAAATGTACATCCTCACTTCGCACACCACGTTCTGACGTACCCCGGCCTCCGGTTCGACGCCAGTGCTGAATAGAAGGAATCTGTGGGATTTCATTCACCGTGTATACGACGCGGTGAATGGGATGTTCAAATGGAATATCGAACACAGGGTACTCGCCAGGTGGCAGCGCCTTGCCAATCTGAGACATCCACTGTCTCCAGGCATAAGGGCCCCAAAAATCATCCACCCACAGGAACCCACCCTTCCGCAAGTAATCCCCGAGACGAGAAGCCTCTAAGTCATCAAGCCAGAGCGTGCCTACATCTGACATAAAGATGAATGGATAATCGAATAGCTTCTGGTCAGTCAGCCGCAGAACCACATGGTCAGGCTCATCGTACTTATCAAACCCAACCTTCGTCGTGGTCATTTCGGACAGACGGATCATCAAATTCTGATCAGCGGTTGGATAGTCAGTGTACCAACCCTGCCCGCCAGGCTCTCGACGATCGCTCTCGTACAAAATGCGGGAAAAAGTAAATGCCCGATGTTCAACGGCTTCGGTCGGGAATTTTGGTGGCATGCGAGACCAACCACCTCGCCAACGCTGGCCGAAGCCCGTTACGGCACCCACTAGCACGAACAACACCACAACTACTAACGTCTTGCGCACGCCGCGCCCTACACCTTTTATGTTCGACTGCTATTCCGAGCAGCGCGGTAACAGAACGGTTTACTGACTTTCCGAAAGTGAACGAAAGTACTGTTCAACCATGTCGCGGAACTGGTCAGGTATCTCCTCATTACCCGCGAGAAAGAGGTCTTCTTCATCCTCGTCGATCTCTCGCCGCAACCGATACTCAAATCGCTTAAGTTCTTCAAGCACGAAATTCTGCAGCCCCGCAATCACTTCTGGATCGCGGTATTGGCGAAGGTCATCAAGCTCCCGCATGCGTTGGATGATGGCATCAAGATCCTCTACATCAAACCCTTCGTCATTCAGTAAGCGACGAAGTTCTTGCGCTTCCGCGCCTCGCTGCTGATATTCGCGACTCCATTGCCGAATATCCCCTGGCTCCCAGTTTGCGTCGCCTGGCCGTCGATCACCATAGCCATAACCACCACCAAACGGCGAACCACCTGCCGTATTCCCGTCACCCGGGCGGCCGTCTGCCCGCGCCTGCCCACCGCTCTGGCCTTGCTGGCCCTGTTGACCTTGCTGGCCCTGTTGACCTTGCTGGCCCTGTTGAC
>CAZWKO010000235.1:0-4796 GCA_964634925.1 uncultured Vicinamibacteraceae bacterium | reverse complement strand
ACTTTCTCCAAAGGATCTGCGGGCACATTGGCCATTGAGCAGGCATCCTTACCACGATGGCCCCGGTTCGAGCACATGTAGTAGGCGTACTGCTTCTTCTGATGGTTATAGGTGAAATACGGAGTCATGTGCCCGCCGCAGCTTCCACAACGTAACAACCCATCAAGCAGGAATAATCGGCGAGCCTGGGGACGACTTCGTGTGCCACTCCGCGTGGCGAGCTTCCGCTGCACTGCCTCGAATAGTTCGGGGGAAATGATCGGCTCGTGCTGTCCTTCGAACAGTTCGTCCTTGTGGCGAATCTGGCCGATGTAGAACGGATTGGTGAGGATTCGAGAAATGGCCATGTCAGAAAACGGCTTTCCTCCATGGGCCCTGCCACGTCGCGAAGTGTAGGATTTGGTCCGGTATCCCTTCCGATTGATGATCTGCGCCGTGCAGCGTAGACCCAGCTCCTTCTGGTAGGTGTTGTAGATCAAAAGAACGAGCTGCTCTTCGTCCTTGTTCACGGTGGGTATGCCTGGGTTTTCGAGATCGACATCGTAGCCCAGGATCTGGCCACCGTTCTTGAGGCCTTTTGACGCCCTCCATTCAGCCTTCTCACTCGTCCTGGCGGAGATCTGCTTTCGCTCCAGTTGTGCAACGCCGAGAAACAGAAGCAGGGCGAACTCCCCCATGGGCGTCGTCGTATCCCACTGCTCCCCCATCGATACGAAAGCAACGCCCGATTCCTTGAGCGTCTCCTGGAAGTCGAGGAAGTCGCGTACTGACCTGCTGATGCGGTCGAATTTCGTACACAACACGATGTCGATCTTGCCAGATCGAACGTCAGCGAGCAGGCGCTGAAACTCTGGGCGATTTGTGTTGCTGCCTGATCGACCTTCTTCACGATACCGAACGGCTACCCGCCACGGTTCATCCGAGCTGTCGGCCTTCAATTGCACGTGACGCTCAAGAAGGTCTATCTGAGTGTCCAGTGACCCGTCTTTGACCCGCGCTTGATCCTCGGTCGAAACCCTCGTGTACAACCCGCACCGCTTCATGATGCTCTCCTCTGTCTGGCCGACAAGATAGCAGGTCTCTGGCGCCTGGGTCTAGTTTTGCACGATACGACGCGCACGACGGAGCAGGATCTGACGTGCAAGCGCCATGAAGGTCGCCGAGCGCTCCTCGGGGCTTGATGCCGCATACGGATTGTTAGGGTTCGGATCGCTGTCTTGCTGAATGCTGACCGGGATCGTATCCCAGTCGATGCGCTTGGCTTGCTGTCGTGGCATGGAGGACCTCTCCGTCTGTGCGGAGTGGTTCCTCCATCGCCCGCTCGTATTGGGTTCACTCTGGCTTTTCCTTGTTGCTCTTCTGCTCGTCATCGAGCCGTGTGTCCCGTTCCTCGGTGATCATCACGGCAGTCCCATCACGCACCTTGATCACAATGCGACCGTAGAAACGAGGCCCGATTGTCGCCAGGTGGTCTGTGATGCGGTCCAGATTTTTCAACATCAGCTCATGTCTCGCGTGGTCGGCGATCTGCCTGGGGTAGCCTGGAACTGGGAGATGGTCTCCGTCCTCCAGCTACAGTTCAATTGCTATCTACAAGTTCCTGCGCCTTCAGACCTCGTCTGGCTTTGGCGATACCAGATCGGATCTGCATCAGGTATTCGCCCTGCTTCTCGACGATCTCCTTCATGCTGACGAGATCCTCATCCCCCTCCGCCATCCAGTAATCCACATCATTATCTGACTCGGTGAAGTTCAGCCAGGCTCCTTCGCTATTGCCGAAGCAAATTGGCTGACCTGCTGCCAGTAGATCCATCGCAACGAGGAACACGCTCCACTGGCCCAGGCCCGTCTCGGCCTCGATGGCGCTGGAAGTCAGTACGCCATCGGCCTCCGTCAGCTGGGCGAGCACGTCTCGCCGATCCTTTGCATCCGAGTTCTCAATCATCTCATCGATTTCCTTTTCGAGGACCGCGTCATGTTGGTGAGCCGGGGACGAGAGAACGTCCCCGGTCAGACATCTCTAAAAGCCTGGATCCTCCCAGATGGCGATCTGTTGCGCCTCGGGCGCTTTCATGTAGCCGGTGACGTTGGCGTAGATGCGACCGTCTTTCTCGTTGTGCTCGATCGACAGCATCCATTGTGTGCCCACCAGTAACTCTTCGATATCTACGTCCCCTGCGGCCAGCAGATCGTTCAGACGAGACGAGGGCACTTGTTGGGCGATATAGGTCATCAACCGCCCCTTGTCGTTCAGCGTCGAGTTGACGAAGACTGAGACCGTCATTGGGCGATCGTCGAGAACCCCTTCTTCGTGCTTGCGAGCGAGTTCGCTGGTTTGGAAGATGAGCTGGAGGCGATCTTTTGTGCCGAAAGCTGTTTCTACTCCCGCGTGGGAGCGGATTTCGCTGAGTACAGCTGGATACGGTCCGCCCTCAGGATGTAGGGCGTATTCCTTTGTTTCACGCTTCAATAGAATTGGCATCGTGTTCTTTCTTGCCATCTGCGGCTCTTGCCGATCTGTGGCTTTGTTTATCTTCGGATGTGGATTCTGACTCGGCGACGGCGTTCGCGTCCCGCTGATTCGGACCTCGGGCCTCGCTGTTCACGCAGCGGGGCCTGCTTGCGTTCTAAGGCGCTATATCATGCGGCCTCCAATTCCTCTGCTCGTTTCGACACGGCATCGGTGAGCAGTTTCAGGGATCGATCGTTCAATTCCCCGGACCTGTACGCCTCGTCCATCTTCTGGCAGATCGCCTCCAACTCTTCACCAGCGGCCTTGACGATGTCACCATAGAGATCGCCGACGATGCCGGGCAGGAAGATCTCAGATGGGATCTCTTCGCCCTCGGGTGCATTCTCCAGTAATTCACCGTCGAAGGCCTTTCGCACGTTGTGAGCGGCTCTCAACTGATCCGGCGACATCTGGGCCATCGCTGCCATTTCACGCGGCTTGTAGACCACCATCTCCACGTTTGGCACCTCCGCGTTGTTCGCTGCGAACATCACCCGCTCGCTCAAGACGCGAGAGTAGGCTTCGATGCATTGACCGGAGTAGCCGAACTCGGATAATGGCATGTCGAGATCGTCCAGCACACCATGCCCCAGCGATAGTTCTGCGATCAGGTCCTGTTTCGACTTCCGCAGGCTTTCTACCAAATCGGACGTGAGCGCACCTTTTGGCGCATCGATCGAGAGATCACGGCCTTCGACACTGACACGAATGCCAAGCTGTTTGAGATCCGCCAGAGAAACGGTCATATCAGCGTCCTTTCGCGATCGTCATCGGATTCTTTCGGATTACAACTCACGTCTACGGGAATCTGAGTTGTAATACCCGACTCCCCCCCTCCTACCTCTGAGGATTCGCCCATTTTATTACAACTCAACCCGGTTTGGTGTGACACCTTTGAGTTGTAATCAGAAAGAGCCCAGGTTGCCGGTCGCCCTCGTTTCTGCGCATCGCGTTCAGCGGTGACCGACAACGCCTTCCTTGCCCTCTCCAGGGTGCCTGGGGAGATCCCAGCCCAACGAGCCTTTTCGATGACATCCGATTTCAATGCAGGGCCGTTCTCCAGCGCCCCTCGCAGCCATGACATCGCCTCGTCAAGCTTTGCTCCTTGCCTACCACCGCGATCACCAATGACCTCGCCTACAGAGCGCTCTGCGTGGCCCTGAAAAACCAGACGGCCAACGCTCGTCGGCCCTTCATCAGTTCTGAGGGTGAATTGCTCGATTCTGTAAGCGAGTGACGGCAGATCATCTGAGCCGAGGTTGTTCTTCGCCTGGCTGATCACGTAGATCTCCGCCTCCCGGTCGTGGGCGAACACCATCGCGGCCCGAACCACCTGCCCGAAGGCGGCAGATCCAGTGATTCGCATCAGCGGATCTGTATTCCCACCCTTGTTGAAGTGAGCGTTGGCAAGAATGGCGCAATCCGTCTCCTCTGCCAGCCGCTTTAGTGGCTCCAATGCTCGACGTACCTCCTGGTCCCGGTGGCTATCGATTTTCTCGGATATCAGCGACATCATCGGATCGAGGGACACCAGGCCGACCCCGTGAGCCTTGATCTCGGTCGCCAGGGCATCGATGTCGGCTGGCAGGATGAGGTTGCCTACGGTATTCGACTGGATGACATCGACACGGAACACGCGGTCCAGGTCAGCATCAGCGGCCTTGAGACGCGGGACTATGGTCCGTTCCCACGAATCCTCCTGTGCGCAGATGACACAGCCTGCTGGCGAACCGAAGTGGACACCTGGAAGGTCCCCTCGCGTGATTCTGGCGATGATCCACGTATGAAACGTGCTTTTGCCAACCCCCCCTGCTCCTGCCGTGAGGGTGAGTTCGCCTGCTGGAATCCGCCCGCCATCCGATTCCCAAAGCCACCTGACGGGTCGTATAGCCATGCAGGAAGCCGATGTGAACAAGATCCGCCGGCCTTCCCCATGTGGTGACCCGGGCTGCGTCAGCTTGGCT
Organism: uncultured Vicinamibacteraceae bacterium; assembly: GCA_964634925.1. GTDB lineage: Bacteria > Acidobacteriota > Vicinamibacteria > Vicinamibacterales > UBA8438 > DTWD01. The sequence goes on along the minus strand of CAZWKO010000235.1, from coordinate 320 downwards.
CCGCCAGGTTCGTATCGGGCGATGCTCCGAGCGATTGCAGCCACCTCCGCTTCATGTAGCGGCGGATCACAGCGTTCGTCGTTGGTGACCAGCAGAGCCGCACAGATCGCCTCCTCGCTCATGGCTCGGTTGCGCATGGTGCCAGCCAGACTCGTCAATGTCGCGTTGCGGCCCCCTTCGATGATTCTGTCGCTGTCCTCAGGCGTTGGAGCGCGGGGATCGGTCTTAAAAGCCTTCAGCCATGCTTCCGGCCACGGTGCAATGTCCACAACCGCGGGATGGCCAGATGATTCCCAGATATACCGGTCACCAGAGATGTG
>CAZWKO010000234.1:0-4804 GCA_964634925.1 uncultured Vicinamibacteraceae bacterium | reverse complement strand
CTCCTACGCCATATAATTTTAAGAAAAACTAAATAATGCAAGAATATTTATTCTCCATTAAAGAAAAAATAATTATTGTTACCGGTGGTGGTGGTGGGATAGGTAAAGTAATTGCACATGCCATGGCCCAAAGAAAAGCTTTGGTTTATTGTCTTGACGTTAAATTTGAAAAAAAAATTAAAGAGGAACTAACACAAAATCCTTTTCAAGTTGAAGAAGACATCACAAAAATATCATCTATCAAGAAAGCATTTAGAAAAATTTATAATACCCACAAAAAAATTGACGTTCTCATTAATAATGCAGGTATTACAATTCCTACATATAATTCTGAAATATATCCTTTAGATAATTGGGAAAAAACATTAAATGTAAACTTGACTGGATCATTTAATTGTAGCCAGGCGGTTTTAGAATATATGAAGAAAAATAACAGTGGTTCTATAATCAACATCACTAGTCTTAATGCAGAACAAGCATTTCCTGATAACCCAGCATATGTAGCTTCAAAAGGTGGCTTGAAGATGCTTGGTAAATCTTTGGCAACAGACTGGGGTAAATATGGTATTCGAGTAAATAATTTAAGTCCAGGTTACATTAAAACTGATATGACAAAGGCAAGCTTTGAAATTGAGGAAACAAAAAAACAGCGTGAAAGTAGAACTATGCTTGGCAGATGGGGTGAAATTGAAGATTTAATTGGTCCTTGTGTATTTTTAGCATCAGATGCATCAAAATATATTACTGGAATAGATTTAATGGTCGATGGTGGATGGCTTGCCAAGGGACTTTAATTTATTTTTTTGGGAATCGAGATGTATTTATAGTGAAAGAAGGCATCGCTATTTTGCTTTGGCGAAATTAGAAATTACTCATACTACTAATTCATAGTTCTATTATATTATAAAATATTCGTTGATAATGAATATTATTTGTTATAGAATAACAGTTATTGTTATAGAATAGTTATAGAATAGTTATAGAATAACATTATATAGTGAAGAAAATGATTTCAAGATTTCAGCATTAATTAACTTTATTGATAACTAATGAGATACAGCTTTCACAGAGATTCAACATTGAGCATAATTAAAAAGTCTAATAAACATCTAACAGCAGACTCCATCCATAAAAAGTTAATGGTTTTGATACCCCATGTCAGTAAAATGACTGTATACCGCAATTTGAATCAATTATTGGATAATGATGAAATCATCGAGTTTTATTATGATGGTAAGAGTCACTATTGTGGAGCTGAAATAAATCACTTCCATTTCGCATGTGTCCTTTGTAACCAGGTAGTAGATTACAAAGCTATTAATAAGAAATTAATTGAATATCTTGATAATTTGAATTTTTCACCTCAATCATCAGGCATGATTATTAAGGGTGAATGTAATGATTGTAAGAAACAAGATTAATGGAATAAATTTGGCATAGGAGTAGTTATGAATCTATTATTTATAAATCCTTGTATTCGTCCAGGATCCACCAAAACGTTGAGTGTTGGTTTAGGTTCTGTGATGACATATGTACGTGAATATGGATATACTGATTTTGACTTTTTAGATATTGATATTAACGAATATAGCGATGAATTTGTGGAAAATTATCTTAAAGACAACAAGTATGATGTTGTTTTATCAGGTAGTATTGTAACTCACTACCAGTGGATGAAATGGCTGACAAATACTGTTAAAAAATATCATCCTGATACAAAAGTTGTAATTGGGAATTCTGTAGGTGGTTCATGTCCAGAGGTATTTTTAAGGAATTCGGGGACAGATATTGTTGTAATAGGTGAAGGTGAAATTACTCTAGCAGAAGTTTTAGATAAAATTAGGGATAATGGTTCCTTACATGATGTAGAAGGAATAGCTTTTATTGATGACGGTGGGAAATTTATTGAAACGCCAAAAAGGAGAGGCTGTAAAATTGATGACCTTCCAATGATAGATTGGGATTTCTTTGATACAGATTTATACCATGAAAAATCAGATGCTTGGAGTGCTGAGGGATTGGTATTTGACGAAGATAATCCACCACGTATTATGCCCGTGATTGCTGCAAGAGGATGTGCATTTAAATGTACTTTTTGTCACTATGTTTATTGGGATGATCCTTATCGTCATCGTTCTCCAGAGAATGTGATATTAGAAATAAAAAGGAACATGGATAAATATGGAGCAACTTATATTAATTTTTGGGATGATTTAAGTTTTGCATCCATACCGCAGGCTGAAAAGTTTGTAGATGCCCTTCTGGATTCAGGCATAAAAATCAATTGGAATGCATCAATAAGAGTAGATTTGTTTGGTCATCCTAGAACATCTTATGAAAGAAGGTTAAGGGTAGCAGAAAAATTCAAAGAATCTGGCTGTCAAAGTTTGTTTTTCGCATTAGAATCGGGCAACCAGGAAATTTTGGATATGATGAATAAAAAAATTGTTAATGATCATTTTCTTATTCAGATAGATTTGTTGAGAAAAGCAGATATTGTGGTGAACTGCACTGTAGTATTTGGGTATCCAATTGAAACAAAAGAAACGATCCAAGAAACATTTAATATGTGTTTGAATGCCAGAATATATCCAAGTATGGGTTTTTTAATGCCCTTGCCCTATACTGGGATGTATACCTATGCAAAAGAAAATGGATATATCAAGGATGAAGATGCCTATCTAACTAGCCTTAAGGAACGTCAAGATATTAATTTAAATATGACAAAAATGTCAGATGATGAAATAATGGGCTACATTAGTGAAGGTGCAAAAAAATTGAATGAAATGTTAAATTTAGGTCTTGACAATAATTCTTTGATTAAAACGGGTGGATACAGGAAACATACAGAAAAAACGGTCGAAAATGCAAGTGATGAGGTATACATTGCAAAAGATTGGGATGATAATCGAGGGCCATTAGATCCTGATAATATTAATCGAAATGAAAACGATTTTAGTTATAATTACAACCTTTCAATGAAGGACAAATCAAATTCAGAGAATTTAACTTTGAGTTATAGTCAAGCAATTTTTGAAACTGATCTCGGTCTTGACAATGAGAATAAAGAGAAAATTCCAGCCAAGAAAAAGGGAAATAATTCTGACAATGATTCAAAATAGATTAGGACAGAACATTTTATTTGAATACACTAAATAGGAATGTTGTTTAATCATTTGAAATTGATTAACCTTACAAAGCTCTATATAAAGATCAGGTTTAACACATAACAAAGAGAATAGCGATGAAAACAAAAATTCTTTTTCTATATCCAAATGCTAGTGGAATCAGACGTATCCCTCTAGGGATAGCAATTCTTTCTTCATGTTTAAAAAAAGAAGGACATATAGTAGATCTTTTTGATACAACATTTTACAAGGGAAGTGATATAGATAATGATACCCGTGAAGAGTTGGGTTTTGTACTAAAAGTAGACATGACCAAATTACACAAAACTTGTATTGAAACGGATGTACGTAAAGATTTCATAAAGAAAGTTAAATCTTTTAAGCCTGACATTATTGCTATCTCTCTTTTGCAAGATAATTTTCATTATACAAAAAAACATTTTTATGGTTTCAAAGAATTTTCAGATGCATTTATTATTGCTGGGAATGTTATGCCCACTCTTGCTCCAGAACATGTATTAAGAGGACTAGACGTTGATGCTGCTTTAGTGGGAGAAGGTGAAACGTCTTTTGTGAGTCTTGCGGACAGATTATCTAAAGGTAAAGATCCTTATAAAACAGAAAATCTTGCTTATTTGAAAGACGATTTAATGGTGACAAATCCACGTGGTCCCCTTTTTCCTTTAACCGAATTACCTCATCATGATTATGAACTTTTTGATGAAGAACATTTATGGAGGCCATTTGTTGGTAGTTCATGGAAAACAGGGTATTTAGAATTAACCCGAGGATGTCCATATCTGTGCACTTTTTGTGCAACCCCTCGAATGAATACAATGTATAAAACTGAAGGCCGCTTAAGAGGCCGAAAAACTGATCAATTTATGGATGAGGTTAAAACATTAAAGAAAAAATATGGATTAAAGTTATTTTTCTTTTGCGATGAGAATTTTCTAAGCATTGAAAAATTAGATGAATTTTGTGAAGCGTGGGAGGCAGAGATTGGAGATCCTTTTATGATCCAAACTCGTATAGAAACAATTAAACTTGATAAAGTAAAAAAGTTGAAAAAAGCAAATTGTCATACTATTGCTGTTGGTATTGAAAGTGGCGACTATGAGTTTCGAAAAAAAATACTAAAACGTCAATATCCTAACTGGAAGGCTAAGTATGCTTTTGATGTTTGTCGTGAGGTAGGGATAAGAACAACAGCAAACAATATAATCGGGTTTCCTCGTGAAACTGAAGAACAAATTATATCAACTATTAAAATGAATCGTGAATGTAAACCAGACAGCGTATCCATTGCTATTTTTGGTCCTTACTTAGGATCTGATTTATTTGATGTATGTATAGAAGATGGTCTTTTAAAAGAAGATATTCCAGATTTTGGTCAGCTTATGTATGAATCTTGCCTCGACTTTCCACCTGAACATATGGAAATGATTCAATACTATTTTAATAATTTTCATGATTTGGTGTATTCTGATAAAGAGATTAGAAGACCGGGGAGTATTCCTCAACCAAAAAAGAACATTGAATTACCAATGTCACAAGCATGGGATTGGCCCAGATCTGTCCAGCGAGATCGAAACCCTATTCATGAAATCTAATTCTACAATAAGAAAGCCTCACTTTGAAAATTCAGTAAAGGAGCTACTCCTTTAAGGCTTCAA
>CAZWKO010000233.1:0-4812 GCA_964634925.1 uncultured Vicinamibacteraceae bacterium | reverse complement strand
GGTGAATTGGATTTGGTTCGGATTCGCAATGCTGACTCTTGGTACCGGCATTGCTCTTTTACCAGAGAGTCGGTTTGCTTTTTTGGCCAGCAAATCGCCGCCTGAAGGAGCTGGTGCGACTTCGGGCGTGCCGACTGCCATGCTGATCTTGGCGTTGCTGGCTGGGGCGGCGACTCCACTACACGCACAGCAAGGTGCCAATGTCGAATCGTACACGGCGACGACGGAGCTTGAGGCTGAACTGCAGAATGAACTGGTCTGTGTGTGCGGAGACTGCCCACACTATACGTTAGCCGCGTGTCGCTGTGCGCTGCCGCCTCAGTGGATAACGACCGCTGATGGGAGTCAAGAGATCGCACGTGCTGGTTCTGAGTTCATGCGCGGTCAGTTGCGCGAACAGATCGAATTAGGACGTAGCCGACGAGAAATACTCGATTATTTTATTGAGGCTTATGGAAGTCAGGAGCCGCTCGGAGCCCCACTTGACGAAGGGTTTAATCGGTTCGCGTGGCTCTTTCCTTATCTTGTTGGTCTCGGCTGTCTGATCGGTGTCGGCGTTGTTGCTGTGCGTTGGTCTCGCCGTGATATGGCGACTGTTGGCGGAACCTCTGCGGCGTTAGAGGTTGTAGACGCCGAGCTCGATGCCCGCTTGGATGATGAGCTCAGAAATCTCGACTGATACGGCCGGGTCATCGTTTCGGGCCTGGCATCTATTTGTCCTTGTCGGTCTTGTGGCCGCGACGGTTGCCGTGATTACTGTCCAGCCCACCGATACTGCGGCACTCGTGTTGCTCGTACTTGCAGTTGGCGCCGGCGCGTATGTTGGCTTCGGCATTTATCGCGCGGTGCTTCCGTTAGTGTCAACACAATTTTCCGTCCGAATCGAAACGGTGGGTGGGCGGACACGTGCTGCATTGGACCGCGAGAAGACTTTGGTGCTGCGGGCTATCAAAGAACTTGAATTCGATCGTGCCATGGGCAAAGTGTCTGAAGATGACTTTTCTGCCATGGGTGCGAACCTTCGGGCGCGTGCGCGGGAACTGCTTAAACAATTGGATGTCGACGGGACGACGTACCGGGATCTTATTGAACGAGAATTAGCAGAACGTTTGGGGCTTATTGGGCTTGAGCCGACGGAGTTGGAGGAGGCGTCGGCGGGACGTCAACTTTGCGACAGTTGTGGAATTCGCAATGACGAGGACGCTCAATTTTGCAAGAGCTGTGGAGCAGGGCTGTGAAGAGGGCTGCACTCTCCCTAGTGGTGATCTTTGGTTGCATCCCGACGCTGCTCGCGCAACCTGACCCGAGACAAATGTCAGGCATCCCGTTGCCAGATCCGCAGTTGCCGAGCGGAACTATTACGGTTCGAGTGATTCGTGGCTCATTAGCAAATAATGTGCCCGACCATCCGGTCGAACTGAGCCAGGGAGATAATGTCGTAACGGTTGCGACAGACGAGGAAGGGCGTGCAGAGTTCCTGACGTTGAACGCTGGCCAGACGGTTATCGCCTCGACTGAACTTGACGGTGTACGTTTGGATTCGCAGCCATTTCAGGTCCCAGGCCGAGGTGGTATTCGACTCATGCTCGTTGGTGCTGGTGATAGCAACACCGCGGGTGCAACTGCTGGCCCGGCTCAGCCAGGGACTGTAACGTTCGGGGCAGAGTCCCGAGTGGTTCTTGAACTTGGGGAAGAGACAGTCTCAGTTTTTTACCTTTTCGACATAGTGAATTCACTTGCGGTGCCAGTAGAGCTAGGCGGCCCCATTGAGCTTAATGTACCTGCCGGTGCTGTCTCGACCACGGTACTCCGTGATTCACATCCGCAGACGAGAAGTGAAGGTCCAATAGTGACGTTACCCGGGCCCTTCCAACCAGGGAACACACCGCTTCGGGTTGCGTATGTTATGCCGTATACCGGAGATAATGTTGTCGTTGAGCAGAATTTACCTGTGGATCTGGAAGCCTTACTTTTGATCGTGGAGAAATGGAATGCGATGGACATCGCATCCGATCAAATAGCCAGACGAGCGGATATGAATCCCGATGGGGCAGACGGCCGCACTTATATTTTTGCTGCGGGACCCCCGATTCGATCTGGTTCAACACTGTCGTTTGAGATCACGGGTCTGCCGCACCACAGCCGTTTGCCGTCCACTGTCGCATTAGCAGTGGCGTTCGTGATTTTCTGTGTGGGGACATGGGGATCGCTGGTGCCTGTCGGTGCTTCGGCGGAGAATGAGCGTCGTCGGCGACTGAGTGATCGACGTGAGAAACGCTTTGCAGATTTGGTTAGGCTTGAGCAGCAGCATCAGGCCGGGAAAATCGGGGTGACCAAGTATGCAAGTCGGCGTAAAGAGCTGCTTCTGCACCTTGAGCGTATCTATGGCGAACTCGACGAGCAGAGTCCGGCTGTTATCCTGAGTTCTGGTTTGCAACGGCCAGAAGCTGCTCGCGTGACTGGCCAGTCAGGCACTACCGGGTGAACCTGTTTGATTTTCAGCAAGTAACGGTTTCGAAGATTTCTCGCCACTATGGTCGACGACGAGCACTGAGTAGTGTCTCTTTTGACCTACAGGCGGGTGAAGTGGTTGGTTTACTGGGGCCAAATGGTTCTGGGAAGTCCACGTTACTAGGAGTCCTGTCGACACTTATTGCGCCATCCTCGGGTCAGGTTCGGTATGGTGAGCAACTGTCTCGAGTGCTTGGCGCGGATCTTCGTCGACTGATCGGTTTTCTTTCCCATGATCTGCAGCTTTATCCAGAACTGTCGGCGCGAGAGAATCTAGAGTTTTATGCGCGATTATATGGACAGCAGCAACCTTCAGTGGCTGTAAATAACGCACTTGTTCGTGCTCGATTGGCTGAACGCGCGGAGGAACCAGTGTCCGGGTTCTCCCGAGGGATGAGACAGCGGCTTGCACTTGAGCGATCATTAATACACAAGCCAAGATTAGTGCTGTTGGACGAACCATTTACTGGACTTGATGACCGATCTACGAGCGAGTTGATAGATCGGTTACGCCAGTTGTCTAAAGAAGGCTGTCTGATCGTCTTCGCGACTCATGACCTTGATGTTGCTGACGATGTACTCGACCGGGCGGTTGTGCTCAGGTCAGGTCGGATTACTGAACTACCTGATAGTCATGGTTCTCTCCGCTCACGGTACCGTGAACTTGTGACAGTTGGCGGCTCGATGGAGCAACGTACGGATGGCTGAGTTTTTCAGGATTGCTTGGCTCGTGATGCGTAAAGACATTCGGGTTGAATCACGGAGTCGCGAAATGCTTTACACGACGACCTTTTTTGCTGCGTCGTGTGTGCTGGTGTTTTCATTCGCGTTCGTGCGTTCTGGGCGTCCTATTGAGGGTGCAGAAGCTGGCATTATCTGGGTTGCCTTGGCTTACGCTGGACAATTGGCGCTTGGGAGAGCGTTTGAGCGGGAACTACACCAGGATGCCCTGAAAGGTCTGCTATTGGCTCCGGTTGAACGCGCTGCGATTTTTGTCGGTAAATTGCTCGGCATTATGTTGTTGATGGGAGTTGTTGAGGCGGTTGTCGTATTTTTTGTTGTCGTGTTTTTCTCAACGGCGTTTTTTGACTACGGCTTACTTTTTATTGGTCTTCTTGTTACTGGAACAATTGGATTTGCCTGCGTTGGTGCACTGTTTGCGGCGATGTTAGCGCGTTCCCAGAGTCGGGCCGTCTTACTACCGGTCTTACTCTATCCCATCACGGTACCGGTTCTAATAGCTGGAGTGAACGGCACATTGTCGCTTATTCAGCCTGAGCCTAATCTCGATCTTGCTCGTTTCTGGCTGGCACTGATAGCCTTTTTTGATGTCGTGTTTATGACGCTCGCGTTATGGACATTCGAGCCTCTCATGACAGAATGAACCAGGAATTGTTTTGAAGAATTGATGGAAGAAATGTTTATGACGATGAGAGGGTGTGCGCTGGGATGGTGACGCGGACGCCGATGACGCTGCTCATAGTCGCCGCAGCTATGTTTGCAGCTGCTCCGATATTCATTGCTTATGCGCCAAATGAAGCCACGATGGGGCTTGTGTATAAAATCGTGTATTTCCACGTACCAGCGTGGTTCATGATGTTTCTGGCTATCTTTGTGTGCGGGATTTCGAGTGGTATCTATTTGTTTAAAGAGCGGGTCTCAGCTGATCGCCTCGCGTATTCTGCGGCGGAAGTTGCGGTACTTTTTGGTGCGATCGGATTAACGACAGGGCCTTTGTGGGCTCGTGTGTCATGGGGTGTGTGGTGGCCATGGGACGTTCGGACTACGCTCGCACTCATTCTCGAAATGACGTTCGTTGCGTACCTTTTATTACGGAAGTATGGTGGTCCTGGTTCTGAGAAGCTCTCGGCAGGCCTTGCGCTGTTTGGCATGTTTAACGTTCCGTTTGTCTATGTATCTGTAAACGTATGGCGCACACTCCATCCACAGACTACGGTTGTGCCACAGTTGCCATCTGCGATGGCGGGTCCCTTGTGGTGGTGTGTGGCGGCATATTTGTTGTTGTTTATTGTCATGCTTGGAGGTCGTCGGAGACTTGAAGAACAGCGCGCGACCGTTGAGCGGTTACGCCTTGTATATGAGGAAGACTGACGGAAAGCTGATGAGAATGTTGTGGTTCTGGAATCGTGTAACTAGCATTTCGCTGCCTACAAGTTATTTTGTACCGCTATTAGTGGTCGTTGTTTTTGTGGTGGCGTCGGTGTCCACGGTGGCAATTCAACCTCCGCCCGTTGAAGAGTTTGTACCAATTGGTGAGTTGCCAGAGGAAGATCGTTTGCC
>CAZWKO010000232.1:3247-4816 GCA_964634925.1 uncultured Vicinamibacteraceae bacterium | reverse complement strand
GCTTCTGTGTTTTTGGATGGCGAGTCAGTAGGGGTAACGCCGGTAATTGTTCAAGATGTAATTGTTGGAAGCCATGAGGTGCGTATAGTTGGAGATGGTTACCGTCCTTGGATCAGTACAGTACAGGTGAAAGACGGGCAAAGGTCGCGGGTAGCCGCGTCACTTGAACCGACAGGAAGGAGATAGCGTGGTCTAATGAGGCAAATCGAGGCAAGATTATTGTGAACGCTATTCTAGCGCTTGAAGACGGCACTTGGTACCAGGGCAAGTCGGTTGGAGCCCAGGGCATGGCGACTGGCGAGGTCGTGTTTAACACCAGCATGACTGGGTATCAAGAGATTCTGACTGATCCTTCCTATGCCGGACAGATTGTAACGATGACCTGTCCGCAAATAGGCAATTATGGGGTAGCCGAAGCGGATGTGGAGTCATTGTCTCCCCAGGTTTCAGGATTTGTGATGCGGGAGGAATCACCCATAGCTAGCAATTGGCGTGCGGTTGGTACCTTGGGTGCCTACCTTGATGCCCACGGAATCGTTGCGATTTCTGAGATTGATACGAGAGCGTTGACACGGCGATTACGGACGGCCGGTGTAATGCGTGGGGTCATTGGGGTTGGCTCGATTGCGCCGGAAGGTCTTGTAATACAAGCTCGGGCATTGCCGACGATGGAGGGAAGTGATCTTGTGAGATCTGTGACTTGCGACGCTCCATTCGATTGGGCTCAAGACAACGATCCGGTTGCAAGTGGCTTCATGGCTCAGCCAGATCATGGTAGCCGTCGGAGGCTACGAGTCGCGGCTTATGATTTCGGGATGAAACGAAATATATTAAGACGCTTAGTAAACTATGGCTGTGAAGTCAGAGTTTTTCCGGCAACGACGCCTGCCCAGGAACTACTTGCGATTGAACCTGACGGTATCTTTTTTAGTAATGGTCCTGGCGATCCGGCGCCGCTTGCATATGCTGTCGATAATGCACGGACAGTGATGGAGGAGGATATCCCGGTGTTTGGTATTTGTCTCGGTCACCAAATACTTGGGTTAGCGATGGGGGCCAAGACATATAAGTTGAAATTTGGTCATAGAGGCGGGAATCACCCTGTAAAGAATCTCTTAACCGATCAAGTTGAGATAACTTCTCAAAACCATGGGTTTGCGATTGATCCTAATTCTGTTCCCGAGGACGTTCGGGTAACGCACATTAACTTGTATGATGGCACGATCGAGGGACTTGCCTGCGATGACCGCCCTGTGTCGTGTGTGCAGTATCATCCAGAGGCGTCTCCCGGTCCGCATGATGCAGATTATTTGTTCGCCAATTTTATTGCCGTAATGGAATCGCGTATCGGGCAGTTGCCCGCACTAACTAATAAGTAACTCCGTCGACGCTCGTAATGCCCCGCCGTTCAGACCTCAAACGTGTGCTTGTTATCGGTTCCGGACCGATCGTTATTGGTCAGGCTTGCGAATTTGACTATTCTGGTACTCAAGCGTGCAAGGCACTCCGTAGTGAAGGTCTTGAGGTCGTTTTGATGAACAGTAATCCGGCGACCATCATGACCGATCC
>CAZWKO010000232.1:0-3147 GCA_964634925.1 uncultured Vicinamibacteraceae bacterium | reverse complement strand
AAGGTCTTGAGGTCGTTTTGATGAACAGTAATCCGGCGACCATCATGACCGATCCGGATGCTGCCGATCGGACTTACGTGGAACCCCTTACATGGGAGTATGCCCGGGCTGTCATAGCAAAAGAGAGGCCTGACGCGTTACTGCCGACGGTTGGTGGGCAGACCGCATTGAACTTAACGATTGAGCTTGGAGAACATGGCGTTCTGGAAGAATTTGACGTTAAGTTAATCGGTGCGTCGCTTGAGGCGATTCGGGTGGCCGAGGATCGTCTTGAATTCCGTGATGCGATGGCTTCGATTGATATCGAAACGCCTGAGAGTGCTTACGCCCGTTCATTTGAAGACGCACTCAAGTTAGTCGATCGATTTGGTTTTCCAGTCATCATTCGTCCTTCTTTTACGTTGGGTGGGGTAGGTGGTGGTATTGCCTACAACATGGAGGAATATCGCGAACTTGCGAATCGTGGCATTGAATTGAGTCCAGTGCACGAAGTACTGATCGAAGAGTCAGTTATTGGATGGAAAGAGTTTGAACTTGAAGTGATGCGCGATGCCGCGAACAATTTTGTGGTCATATGCTCAATTGAGAATATTGACCCAATGGGGGTTCATACGGGTGACAGCATTACGGTGGCTCCAGCCCTGACGCTTTCGGATAAAGAGTATCAACGGATGCGTGATGCCGCGCGGCGAATCATTAACCGTGTCGGCGTCGAGACGGGTGGCTCAAACATTCAATTCGCTGTCAACCCCGAAGATGGTCGGATGGTTGCGATTGAAATGAACCCTAGGGTGTCACGGTCATCTGCTCTTGCGTCGAAGGCGACTGGTTTTCCGATTGCGAAAATCGCTGCCAAATTAGCTCTTGGCTATCATCTTGCAGAAATCCCAAACGATATTACAAAGCTGACCCCGGCTTCTTTTGAGCCAACGATTGATTATGTTGTTGTAAAAATACCCCGTTGGACTTTTGAAAAATTTCCGAAGGCAGACCGGACACTGACCACCCAGATGAAGTCTGTTGGTGAGGCGATGGCGATCGGTCGAACCTTTAAGGAGGCTTTCTTAAAGGGAATTCGGTCTCTAGAGATAGGTGCGAGTGGAATACTTTTTCCGAAAGAGGTCGTTGGAGATGGAGATCCAGGCGAACTGCAGCGACGGCTTGTTTCGCCAACGGACCGTCGGATGTGGGCCGTGTTTGAAGCCCTTGAGGCTGGGTGGTCTGTAGATAAGGTATTTGATGCTACGAAAATTGATCGTTGGTTCCTTACTCAATTTTCTGAAATTGTCGAGCTTCGTCGAGAGGCAACATTAGTTGGGTTCCGCGATATGTCTGGTGATCTACTTCGAACTTTGAAACGTGCGGGTTTTGGTGATGAGCAGCTCGGGATAGCTATTGGGGTTGAGCCAGCAGCAATTTCGGCTCGTAGAGGTGAGGATGGTCTCCGGACGGTTTATAAGAGGATTGACACGTGCGCGGCAGAGTTTGAGTCATTTACACCGTATCTCTACGGAACATATGAAACAGAATGTGAAGCGCAGCCAACCGATCGACCGAAAGTTGTCATTCTTGGTAGTGGACCGAACCGAATCGGGCAAGGCATCGAATTCGATTACTGTTGCTGTCATGCTGCGTTTGCACTGCGTGAAGTTGGCTATGAGACCGTCATGATTAACTGTAATCCTGAGACGGTGTCAACGGACTATGACTCTGTTGATCGGTTGTACTTTGAACCACTTACATTTGAAGATGTACACGCCGTTATTCAGCGTGAACAGTCGGCTGGCGGTAAGGTTTCCTGCATTGTCCAGTTCGGTGGCCAAACACCTTTAAAACTTGCGCTGGCATTACAGTCTGCTGGGGTAGATATTATTGGGACTTCGCCTGACTCGATAGATTTGGCAGAAGATCGAAAAAGATTTTCTGAACTTTTGTGGGACCTAGGGATTCCTCAAGCGCCCAATGGGCTTGCGGCGTCCCGCGCAGAAGCCCGCGATATTGCTGAATCAATTGGTTACCCGGTCTTGGTTCGCCCTTCCTATGTACTTGGTGGTCGTGCCATGGCTATCGTTTATGATCCTGCGGCGCTTGACCGCTATATGACTGAGGCAGTAGATGCTTCTCCTGAGCATCCGATATTGGTCGACAAGTTTCTTGAGGATGCATTTGAGTTGGATGTTGACGCTGTTGCGGATACCGACGGCGCTGTGGTGATTGGTGGCGTCATGGAACATATTGAGGAGGCCGGCATCCACTCTGGTGATAGCTCTTGTGTTGTGCCGCCGGTTCTTGTTCCAGAACAGCATTTGTCGGTTATACGTGATTACACGAGGCGCATTGCTAAAGCACTTAAGGTCATTGGGCTGCTGAACATTCAGTTTGCAATCAAAGGAGAGACGGTCTACCTAATCGAGGTTAATCCCCGCGCGTCGAGAACGGTACCTTACCTTTCAAAGGCGACCGGCGTGCCGTTGGCGAAGGTTGCGGCGCAATTAATGGCAGGGAAAACCTTGGCCGAACTCGGACTCGTTGATGACCTTCAAATTGCCGGTGTATTTGTTAAGGGGCCAGTGTTTCCTTTTGTGCGTTTTCCTGGTGTTGATACGATTCTTGGCCCAGAAATGAAATCGACCGGTGAAGTAATGGGAGGTGCAGACAATTTTGGAGCGGCGTACGCGAAAGCGCAACTGGCCGCGGGAAATCGTTTGCCTGATTCGGGCAGTGCTTTTATTAGCGTCAATGATGACGACAAACAGAATGTTGTACCGATTGCCAGAGATTTGGCAGGGTTAGGATTCAAGTTGATTGCCTCGCGTGGAACTGCGGCATACCTTCGCGCGCATGGGCTGGAAGTAGAAGTCGTTTATAAAATTAATGAGGGGCGGCCGCACGTTGGTGATCGTTTGTTAGACCGAGAGGTTCAACTTATTGTGAATACACCGCTAGGACGTGAATCATTTTTTGATGATATGGCGATGCGTCGTATTGCTATGCTCTACGGTGTTCCATGCGTTACTACGTTAACCGGTGCGACTGCGACAGTTAGTGCGATTCGGTCTTTGCGTTCCGATGAAAAATCAGTAAAACCTCTTCAGGATTATCATGCCGATGTTCTAGGGAAAAGTTAAAGATTGGATTAGCTGCATC
>CAZWKO010000231.1:0-4836 GCA_964634925.1 uncultured Vicinamibacteraceae bacterium | reverse complement strand
AAACGAAGTCAGGCACAGTTATAAAATTAAATGCGAGTACTGGGGTCGCCATGTTTCCAGCAGACGGCAACACTACCGAACAACTGTTCGCCACGGCTGATGGTCGTATGTATAAAAACAAAAATAGACCAACAATTCACAACAGAAAGAATTTACTGCGCATCAGGAAAAACATTAAGTCAAGAAGAAGCATCCCGGCTCGCCGTCTAAACGCCTCACACTACCCTACTCTTCCCAGTCCGGCTGACGTCCGCTCAACGCCATAAACACAAGCGCCATACCAGTCGCCCCAACGATCATCCCAAAGCCTGAGAAGAAGGGCCCCTCCCAGGAATAATCACTCGTGGATAACCAAAAAGCGCCAGCGAGACAAATCATGCCAAACACCAGTGCAAGTTTTTGACGATAAGCGAGTCTTAAAACAAAACCACGCAGCCGACGGGAACCCACTATTTTATCTTTCTCGAATCAAACCGTCGGTCAAGCAGTTGCATGGAGTGTTATTAGGGTCCACACAGGTAGAACCTACATACCGATAATGTTATATCCGCCATCAACGTGCAAAATTTCACCTGTAATCCCACGGGACAAGGGCGAAAGCAAGAAGAGTGCCGCATCTGCAATTTCCGAAGCGTCAACAGTTCGCCTAAGCGGCGCTTTCTCACGGACGTGCTGCAACATAGTCGTAAATCCAGGGATCCCTGACGCCGCCAAAGTTTTAATCGGCCCCGCCGATACCGCATTAACCCGAATGTTCTGTGGACCAAGGTCACTAGCAAGATAACGCACACTTGCTTCAAGTGCTGCTTTTGAAACACCCATCACGTTGTAATGAGGAACGACGCGCTCACTACCCAAATATGTAAGGGTCAAAATGCTGCCACCTCCACGTCGCTCCATAAGGGGCGCTACTCCGCAGGTCAATGCCGAAAGAGAATAAGCACTAATGTCCAATGACTGAGCAAAATCGCCTCGACTTGTTTGCACAAACGGATTTGCCAAAGACTCTCGAGAAGCGAAGGCCGGTGCATGCACTAAAAAGTCGAGGCCACCATATTCAGAATCGACTTGTTGGGAGAGATTAGCAATAGCCGAGTCATCTGAGACGTCGCACTCTACCAGTTGCGGTTGTTTCTCAAGAGTTTCAGCTAACTTACGGGCATTGGATTCGAATCGTTCGGTAGCGTAGCTAAGGGTTAAATTAGCCCCGGCGGCATCAGCTGTCTTCGCAATAGACCACGCCAACGACCGTTTGTTAGCAATGCCGACAACGAGACCATTCTTGCCTGACAGAAAAGACACAGGAATTACCGTGATCGTCCACGATTACGTCGTGAAGACCGATTTTTCGAACCGGAACGACCTTCCGGACGCATCTGATTGCCATTCGCTTGATTACCAGAATGATTGCCAGAGGCTTGTTGGTCATTCGCATTCCGCCCGTGTCCGCCACGCCGACGTCCATGTTTCTTTGCCTGAACGTTCCCGTTCCCGTTCGAACCACCGCGCCCACCTTTGCCCCAATTGTTTCCGCGAGCAGGTTGCTCGTGCATGGTAAAAACCGGGGCTTCTCTTTGGCTCGTCTGTGCTCCGTCCGGATGTGGTAGAGATGCACGGATCAACGGCCTACGAAATGTCCCACCATCCCCCGCCGACTTCGGCTCCTCCGGTTTATCCGGATTAGGCGTATCTGGTTTCGTCTCGTCTGCCATAAAGTCCTAAGCTCTGTAGGTCACCCATTACATTCAGAACTAACTGTTAACTTCGTTTACCACTAGGGCTATACCCATCCATCAAGCATGCCGCCAATGTCACCCCAGCGTTGGACCATCTAACCAAGTCTCCCGAACAATCAAATCCGTAAGCAGGGCGGGAATGAAATGCCTGCAAGTAGGAGATCGAAGTCTAGCAGACGTACTTATTTCCAGGCAACCGTGATTATTCTGGTAGCTCCGTACGACTGCGCTGCTGAGTTTGCACCCAAAGTTCCATAGCTGCAAGTGAACGTGCCACTTCTGTTGGATTTGTTGACTGAGGTGTTTTCCTAGATTCCACCGAAGCACGACTAGTAATGCATTCACTTACATCCCCGGAAAAGCTTGCATCGTAGCCTTGCCATTCTTCGGACGAGAGGGAGGAAAAGTCTTTTCCTTTCTCAACTAGGTCACGAACAATACCACCAACAATCTCATGCGCTCGTCGAAACGGAACACCCCTACTAACCAAATAGTCGGCTACATCTGTCGCAAGCAACATCCCCGTTGACGCAGGTTCCGTTCGACCAGGGCACACCATCAAACTGTCGACAACCAACGCTGTCGCACGAATTGAATCTAAAACATTTCTCTCCGTATCGAACACAATTTCTTTATCCTCTTGAAGATCCTTGTTATAACCGCTTGGCAGGCCTTTCATCGTCGTTAACCAACCAGTTAAGTGGCCAACAACACGGCCACTCTTTCCGCGCACCAGTTCAAGTGGATCAGGGTTTTTCTTCTGTGGCATCAGACTACTTCCCGTTGCAACCGAATCAGAAAGCTCAAAATAACCAAACTCTTCGCTCGTGAAGATGATGAGATCCTCGGCTAAACGACTTATATGCACCATCGTCAACGCACACGCATGTAGCATCGACGACACAAAATCCCTGTCGGAAGCCGCATCGATACTATTTGTTACCACACGCGTAAAACCGAGATTCTTAGCGAGCGCTTGAGTATCGATTTCGTAGCTCGTTCCTGCCACCGCACCTGAACCAAGAGGCATCGCGTCAGCTTCGTCTCGCGCAGACTCAAAACGCACCCAGTCGCGCTTCAAAGCTGTGGCATGAGCCAACAATACATGTGCCACGAGCACGGGTTGCGCGCGACGAAGGTGGGTATAGGCGGGAACAATCGTGTCACCAGCTAACGAGGCACATCCGCACAATGCAGAAACCAACCCCTCGAGTTCAACCTGCAGACAAACGATCTGGCGACGTAGGTAAAGCCTGAGATCAAGTGAAACCTGTTCATTTCTCGATCGTCCGGTATGGAGTCGTCGCCCTAAGTCCCCCAATCGTTCAACGAGTTTTCGCTCAACAAAAGCATGGACATCTTCATCGGAACCTTCAACAAACGCTGGATCCGCATGCGCGTCATCTCGTATGGCTTTAAGCGCGGAACAGATCTGACGAGACTCTTCGACTGACAAAACACCGGCCATCGCAAGCGCCTCTGACCAAGCAAGACTCCCGGTAACATCATCATCAAAAAGCCGATGGTCGAAACGAAAAGACGACTGAAACTGAAAAACCTCGTCATCGGGAGCACTATCAAATCGACCGGACCAGAGGTGACGTTCGTCAGCCATGATCAAATCTCTTTTTCTACTTTTTCTGAAGTCTTAGTTTCATGCGCACGTTGTTTAATGCCAGCATTTTCAATGGGCAAACCAAAAATCTTAATAAAACCCTCGGCCGCTTCGTGGTCAAACTGGTCACCTTCGTCATACGTCGCAAGGCCGGTGTCATATAGGGACATCGGCGACTTCCGACCAACAACGCGACAATCTCCCTTAAACAGTTTCACCCTAATAATGCCACTAACGCGCTTCTGAATACTGGCAACGAAAGCATCAATCGATTCACGTGTCACTGAAAACCAGAGACCGTCATAAACCAAGTCAGCATAGGTCTTAGACAAAGAAGCCTTTAAACGCTCCAAATCGCGAGGAACAACCAATGCTTCGAGTTCACGATGCGCCGCGTGTAGCACACACGCAGCTGGGGCCTCATAGATCTCACGGGATTTAATGCCTACCAGCCGGTTCTCAACCATATCAATACGCCCGACCCCATGAGCCCCGGCAATCGTTTCAAGCGAATTGATCAACTCAGTCAAAGGCATACTTACACCGTTCACTTTGGTCGGCACACCCCGCTCAAACTCCACTTCGACGTAAGCCGGAACATCGGGAGCTTCTAGTGGCGATTTTGTTAGCGCATAAATGTCTTCCGGAGGTTCAACCCAAGGGTCTTCGAGAACACCACATTCAATTGACCTTCCCCAAAGATTTGTATCAGTGCTGTAAGGATTTTCGACCGACGCCGGAACCGGAATTCCATGCTGCTGGGCATATTTGATTTCTTCAGGCCTGGTAAGGCCCCACACTCTGGCAGGAGCGACGACTTTAATAGTCGGATTCAGTGCCCGAGTCGAAACATCCATCCGCACCTGATCATTCCCCTTACCCGTGCAGCCATGTGCGATCATGCCGGCATTTTCCATCTCCGCGATCTCAACAAGCTTTTTCGCAATTAGCGGCCGGCCGAGCGCGGTTGCTAGTGGATATCTACTCTCGTAGATAGCGCCAGCCTGCAAAGCAGGAACAATATAATCCCGGGAAAACTCGTCGCGCGCGTCAACCACATGTGCCCGCACCGCTCCGACAGCCAATGCTCTTTCGCGCACATCATCAAGCTCCTTACCCTGGCCCAGATCAATCGTTACCGTCACGATCTCTGCCTCATACCTATCCGCGAGCCATTTCACGGCTACCGAAGTATCCAACCCGCCAGAATATGCCAGCACAATGCGTTCCATCCCGCCTCACTCCCTAATGTATAGATATCAGACTACTTATTCCTTGGCCCAACCTTCAAAAAGTCTTGTTACTTCGCGCCCCGCTCTAGCATGTCTCGTAATAACCAAAATTGTGTCATCGCCAGCCACAGTCCCGACAACTTCAGGTAATTCGGCATTGTCAATCGCCAGCGCCAAAGGCTGTGCCTGACTTGGTTCCGTCCGCAACACGAGCAATTGCTGCACTTGGTCCACACGTTGAAGATACTCAACC
>CAZWKO010000230.1:0-4837 GCA_964634925.1 uncultured Vicinamibacteraceae bacterium | reverse complement strand
ACGAAATCGACGCAGATCTCATTAACGCAGGGAAAGAAACCGTCACTACTGTTAAGGGAGCTAGTTTCTTTAGTAGCACACAAAGTTTTGCAATGATTCGTGGAGGCCATATCGACCTCGCGATTCTAGGTGCCATGCAAGTCTCGGCCTGCGGTGACCTGGCAAACTGGATGATTCCAGGCTCCATGGTTAAAGGGCCAGGTGGAGCAATGGACCTCGTCTCAGGTGCCAAGCGCGTGCTGATCGTAATGGACCATCTTTCAAAAGGCGGCGACAAAAAAATACTAACCGAATGCACGCTCCCACTAACCGGAAAAAACGTCGTTCAGCGCATCGTGACTTCTCTCGCGGTCCTTGATGTGACATCCGATGGACTCCGGCTAATTGAACGTGCACCGGGTACGTCTATCGAAGAAATCCAAGCAGGAACTGAACCTGAATTGCTGATTAACGACGCCGTGCCAGAAATCGTTGTTTAGATTACTGGGCTAGCTAATATCGTTAGCCAAGTGAGATTGAGTATCTCGGGCAAGGCGAACTGAAGCTGTAACGGCCTGTTTAATCACGTCAAGTGCACACTGCGTCGCCTTCCGTCGCCATAGCTGACTCCGCGGACAAAAACATTCCAGTAGTTCTTTTTTTGCTCTGGAATAAACCGAGGTTCCTGGTGAGGCATAATGATGCACCCTATTTTCTTCTCGAAGCGCTGCCAACACTCGAATCATTGGGTGCGTACCAAACTCCAGGCAGGCAAAACGATAATCGACTGACGAATGCCTCGCTAGCCAGGCTCCCATAACGCCCTGAGCATAGTATTCACCTCGGTCGGCAACAGACACAACACGCTCATAATCGAAGTGTGTCCAGTACCACTGAAGGTGACGCGCATGCGGTTGCTCAACAAACAGTTGATAGTCGGCAAACGACCCTAAACCTGTATGAAGATCAAGATGAACTACAGCATCTGCCCCACGAGTCCACGACCAAAAATCAGACTGTACGAGAGAAGTCGACTCAGATGGAACATAGCCACCAAAGAACAAACCGTTCTGAACTTCATACTGACCTGATGCCACCGCAGTTCGCAAAATCGGTGCGCCGTGTCGCACAACCAGCCATGCCGCACCCAACCGAAAGTTTGGATACGAGATCCAAGAGGGCACGCTTGGCGGGGTAAGAAACTTTTGCACATGTCCGTAACCATCTGGCGTCCCAAAGTACTTTTCGCCGGCATGGCCATCGACAAAATTTCGATTAAGATCTACATTCCTTGAATCTGTTCGACGTCGCCACGCAAAACCGAATGGATTAACCGAATGCACCAATACAACCGTCGTACGTGGCGACAATTCAACCTCTCCATTCGCTAATCTGGAGAGCCATGCCAGCTGCACCGCAGACCCAAAAAATCCTTCAACTCCGTGTAACCCAGACGTCACAACTACCGCTTGATGCGGTTTTCGAGCACCCACCCACGCAACATCAATCGACAAGGCTTCACCCGAAGGACCTACCTGATCGATCGGGTACGATGCGGTCTGCGCATGTACATCTCGTGCAGCTTCAAGAAAACGCTGCCGCGCAATATCGTAGGTAGGGGAAAACACCGCGTATTCAGAATTACTGCTACGCACAAATTGGATAAAACCGTTGAAATTAAACTGTTAGTAAAACAACATGGCTATTACAAGAAACGCAACGGCTAGAATCACGACCCACTGCCAGACCTCTTGTTTGTCCTCAGCAGGGATTAATTGAAAAGTGATACTGCGGTGGCCATCGACAACGTTCCGAAGAAACGCCGCCGCCGAGAGTCCCGCACTGTCAAGGACAAAGGAACGCCCTCCGGCTCGTTGATCAAACGTTGCAACACTATCGGGGTTAAGTCGAGTGCGAATACCCTCAAGATCAGCTTCTAATGTCGCATCATAGTCAATGCCTCGCACGTACTCGAGCAACACCGAGTCGAGATTCACACCCGTACGAGACCCTATAACAACCGGATACACAGCTAATCCGCGACGCCGAAACTCCGCAAGAGCCTGATCAAGTCTCGCAAGCTGCTCATTATCTGACGCAAAATCTCCATCTGTAAACAACAACACTACGCGGTCATTCCGCTCCTCCGGCTGCCAATCTTCATCGCCGCTTTCGAACCGATCTTGATTATCAAGTGACTGGAACACATGCTCAAAAGCAGTTGTAACATCAGAATCCCACGGGAACGCATCACCAGATAATTGTTCCGGCGGCCCAATTTGCCCCACCTGTTCAATAAACCGTTCAGCATTTGATGACAGATGCACTTGGCGTAACGCGGTCGTCCCAAACACGAACAGTGCCACACGGTCTCCAGGCGTAAGAATTTCTTGGGTATACAGCGTCAGTGCTTCTCGTACTGCAAGGTCGAGGCGCGAAGGCCCAAGATCGCGAACCCACATTGAGGCAGAAGCGTCAACCGCGACAGCCACATCAACATCACCTCGTTTAAAACTAGCGCCCCCGTACACCCAAAACGGGCGCGCAGCCGCAACTGCAAGTACAGCCAAAGCAATGGTCGCAAAAAACCAAAACTTAATGTGACCAAACAGTGGATACGAGGACCCATGCGTTTTGGACGGGCGCAAAATGGTTCTGAGCGCAAAGATAAGTAAACCCAAGATCAAGACCAACCCAGCGACTGGAATAATCGCGAGGTACTCAGGACTTTGAAACTCTACGCTTTCACGAAGGGCTGCTTGAAGCTCGTTCATGCTGTAGCACTTGTTGCACTAGAAATGACCGTGACCTAATTTAGCCACGGCGACGCCGAACCGGCGTCCCCTCACCACGCATCTGTTCCAACTGGGGAGGTTCCGCTTCACGTAAAGGCTCAAGCGCACGACGGACTGCGTCAGCATCACTGGTGAGATCGTAATTCCACTTGTAGTCAAACCGATCGCTTGTATCGCTACGCAGGGCACGCTCGTAATCGGCGTTCACATCATCGAGTACTTCCTGGATGATCGCAAGTTTTTGCGCCTCACCAGTTTCATCATCATCTGCAATTAGTCGATAGCGCTGCCTCGCTAGTTGAAATTTTGCACTTGCAAGCAAATGCGACGCGCGTGGATCATCAATTTCATCAGACAAATCTCGAACTACCGCTTCATAATTTCCGGTCAGGTAGTTGTAAGAAGCCTGCTGAAGGAACGCATCCGTAAAGAGGTATGCATCCGCAAACCAACTCATTCCGACGCTACGGCTATCTTCGTAAAAACTGTTCACGGAGCTCAACTCTTGGTCTGCTTGTTCATAATCTCCCCGATAAATTGCCTCACTTAAACCGTTGAGATGTGTATAAAACCCAGCAAGAGTCTGTGACGGAAACGCCACCAGCACCAGGAACAGCACCGACAAAACGAAACCCACCAAATACTTAAAACTCTTTTCTTTATCAAGTAAGTCTGTAAATCGCATCAGTGTGCCCTCTTCCGTTCAAAAGCCCTACTGTGTAGTCCCCCACAGTAATTCAGCCACCAATCCCATTGGTATACCTACCGCGAGTAGCCCCATCGCCAGCAAAAGAAACCGTGAATAGATCGGCACTTTGAGTGCACGGTGTTTCTGTTCGACACGCACCGCTTCACGTTCGTCAATCGCCTGATAGGCTTCCGTCAAACTATCCTCGTCGGTTACGTCAAAATAGTCGCCACCGTATTCACGAATCATCTCGATCAACCGCGGCGTACTCGGATGACCAATCATCGCCGTTCGCGCGTCACTGGTATTAATGTAAATGATGTACGGCACAATGTTGCGCTGGTTGAGCGCCGCAAATTCTGAGTCGGGAAATTCGTCCACCGCTGCATCCGTAACAATCAACACCGCACGGTTTTGATTTTGTCCACCACCAAGCGCCGCTTCATCCTGATCGAACTGTTTCGTGATTGATTGCAACGGACGAATAATGTTGGTGTCTCCCTCTGCTGGCACAATACGCACCTTGTCACGTGGCACCACCATCGCCTTATCAAGACGTTGCGTCATCACATACGGCGCATCCCACACCTGAAAGAAATACAACTCGTCATCCATCACGAAGTCATCAACCATGTAGGGATATGTTGAGAAAAGCCACAAGGAAACCCGGTCATTTTTTTCCTTCCGCATCTCCAAAAACTGCAAATGAGCATCACGGGCAACTTCCGCTTTCGATTTGCCGGTGTCAGGAAATTCCCATGCCATGGATCCGGATGTATCGACTAAATCAACACGCACACGCGATTCCACGTAACCACTTACCTCTTCAGTAGCCGTCAGAAACGGATCAGCCGCGGCAAACAACATGAGCGCCAACGCCCCGGCTACAAAAACCTTCGGAAGGGTATGTGCAGCACGAATCCATAGACCTTTTTGATATTTCGGATTAATCACGTGACCAGAATGCTGTCGAGCATACTTTTGCCGTCGAAAAACTAACCGCGCAACCGCAGCAATCGCTGCCACACCGACGATCACACCAAGGACAGACGCTAAGCCAATATCTCCGTAACGCACTTGCGCCATTTCAGTCTCAATTAATTCATTGAGACTGGCGACAATAAACGCAAAAAAGTCGTTCCACGGAAGAAACATGTTATCTCTGCCCAAAAATACCAGTCACAGAACGCCAGAATTGAATGTGCGGTCGCAACTCGGTTAATGATGCGTCCAATACCCGAGCTTCCTCGATCGGATCCTCAATGGTCGCAGTACCCTCGCCCTCTTCAAGACCTCGATGATAAACCGCGAACCGACCGGCCTATAGCGCCTAGGCTTCTTTGCGACCGCCGTCCTTTAAGTCGTCCACATTGTG